>JBIIUN010000569.1:0-2932 GCA_044339945.1 Kapaibacterium sp. (SeqCode) | reverse complement strand
CCCGCCAGCGTGGAAGTCGAGTTGCGGGCCCGTTTCTGAGCCCAGTTCGGCAATGAACCGAATCCTGTTCCTGATCCACCGGTGGCTGGGCCTCGGCCTTGGCCTGCTCGTCACCCTTTGGTTCGGCAGTGGGTTTGTCATGATGTATGTGGGCTTCCCCAATCTGACGGCGGCGGAACGGGCTGCGGGTCTCCCGCCTCTGCCCGTGGGCGGGTGGCGGGAGACCCCGGCGGAAACGTTTTCCACCCGGGGACCGACCAATGGTCCTTTTCGTGTCCGGCTCGGGGAGTTCCTTGGCCGCACCGTCTATCGGCTGCAGGAAGCACCGGGAGCCCCGTGGCAGTTGGTGCGGGCCCACGACGCCCAGCCAATGGCACCGGTCACGGCCGCCGAGGCAGTGACAGTGGCGCGGAACTTTACCGGCGGGGAGCACGAGGTGCTGCCTCGCGGGGAGCTCGAGCTCGATCAATGGACCGTCTCCGCCGGCCTGAACACGTTCCGGCCGTTGCACCGGCTCGCGGTGCGGGATGCGGCTGGCACCGAACTCTACGTGTCCGCCCGCTCGGGCGAAGTCGTGCGGGACACCTGCCGAACGGAACGCCGGCTCAACTACGTCGGGGCGGTTACGCACTGGATTTACCCGGCCTGGCTACGTCGCCACACCGAGGTTTGGCGCAACACGCTCCGGATCCTTTCCGGCATCGCAATGCTCATCCCCCTAACAGGCCTCCTGCTGGCGATTCGCCGCTGGGCCCTCATCGGGAGCAGGTTTCGCGGGGTGCGGCGCTGGCACGCGCTGCTGGGCCTGTTTTCCGGCCTCTTCATGCTGACATGGCTATTTAGCGGATTCCTATCGCTGCGCTGGGTTAGAGTGTTCGACGATGGTGAACCAACCCGGGCCCAACGCGATGCCTTCGCCGGCGGCCCCCTGAATCTGACAGCCTTCGACCGGTCGCCGGCCGAAGCCTTCGCCGACCTTCCCGGCGGAATTCCACAGGAGGCGGAACTGGTCCAATTCGCGGGCCGACCCTACTACCTCGTCGGCTCCGAGGAAGCCTCGCGCCGTTTGGTTTCCGCCAGCCGAACCGCGCGGGACTCCGGGGCACCCTCACCCGGGGACCTTCGGACACAGGCAGCCAAACTGCTCCCGAACCACCGGTTGACGGAATTCCGGGAACTGACTGGCTATGACTCTCACTACTACTCACGTCGGCCGGGCGAGGACCCGAAACCATTGCCCATCTGGCGGGCCTGCTTCGACGACGACGCGAGCACCTGGTTCCACCTGGACCCGCGGTCCGGTCAGCTCAAGGAACGGCTGACCAAGGGAGCCCGGACCTACCGTTGGCTTTTCAACGGCCTGCACAGCTTCGACTGGCCCGGGTTGGCGTTCCGCCGCCCCCTTTGGGACGCCGTCATGTTGGCGATCCTTACCGCCGGACTCGTGACTTGCCTGCTGGGGCTTCGCCTGGTCTGGCAATTGCGGCGTTCCGTCATCATTCGCACCCGTCCTCCCATCGGCAACAGGCTCGAATAAGTCTCCACCCCCGTGCGCAACCTCATCTCCCTGCACCCCGATCCCGACCGTCGGCCAAGTCATCGCGATCGCGCCGCCGCGCCGGCGCGCCGCTTGAAGGAACTTGTGCTGGCCCGTTGGGGCGGACTGGCCGGCGTCACCGTCTCGGTCAATGAAGTCCGGTGCTACGAGCCCGGCTGCCCGGACCTGGCAACGGTGATCGCCATCTGGCGGCCGGGCCAGGCGCCGCTGCGGCTCCGGATCGCGAAACCGGTCGCCGCCATCACCGACGCCGATCTCCTGTTCCTGCTCTGAACCATCCCTCGCCATGAACCTCACCGGACGCCATCCCCACCGCGGCCTGAGGCGGGTCGCCTTCCTCGTCCATCTCGCGCTGGGCTTGGGCACCGGCCTGTGGCTGGTGCTCGTTTCCCTCACGGGCAGCCTGATCGTGTTCCGCGCGGAACTGGAGGCGGCGTTGCACCCGGGGCTCACCCGGGTTCCGGCCGGAGCGGGCCGCGCCCCGCTCCAACCCATGCTCGACGGCGCGCGGACGGCTTTCCCCGGCGCCACGTTCCATACCGTGAACCTGCCGACGGAGCCCGGGGGCACCGTCTCGTTCTGGGGACACGACGCGGCCGGGCGCTCCTTCCACGCCTACGCCAATCCGCACACCGGCGAACCCCTGGGCTCGGACCTCGCGGACGACAACCTCACCGAATGGCTTTACCTCTTCCACGCGCAACTGCTGGGCGGCGGACTCGGGGAACAGATCAACGGGCTGGGCGCAATCCTCTGGGTCGCCGTCATCGTCACCGGCCTGATTCTCTGGTGGCCCCGCACGGGCCGGACCTGGCTCGACGGAATGCGGGTGCGCTGGTCCGCCGGCGGCCCGCGACGCAACTACGATCTCCACCGGGCCGTGGGCTTCTGGGCTGCCTTGCCCCTGCTCCTGGTGGTGGTGACCGGTGCCTACTTCCCGTTCAAGGCTCCCTTCCGCTGGCTCGCGGAAACGGTCACCGGCACCGCCGCCACGGAAGACTCGCCCGCCCGGTTGCCCACCCTGCCCGCCACGCCCAACGTTTCCCTCGATACGGTCCTTACCATCGCGTCGGCAGTTCTGCCGGAGGTGCCGGCCAACTGGATCCACCTGCCAGCCGATGGTAGCGATGTCTTTTCCGTGCGAAAACGGCTGCCCGGTGAATGGCGGCTGGAAGGCGCCAACTACCTCCACGTGGACCCGGCGTCCGGAACCCTGCTGCGGACCGACCTGCAGGCCGCCCGCAGCCCCGCGCAGCGGCTGCTCGGGGCCATGTTCCCGCTGCACGTCGGCACGTTCGCCGGTCCCTTGAGCCGGATCCTCTGGGCCGTTCTCGGCCTCGTTCCCGCCCTGCTCTTCGGCACCGAGGCCGAGAA
>JBIIUN010000568.1:0-2937 GCA_044339945.1 Kapaibacterium sp. (SeqCode) | reverse complement strand
CGCGCCCGAGAGTCCCGGCTTGCTCTCCGCCGCTTGGGCCATAAGATGCAACCGCTTTGCAACACGGCCTCCAACGACGGTTCCGCTGGCTCCCCTTGGGGCGGGCGCTGCTGGCGTCCTGGCTGGTCTTGCTCGTCGTGCTGGTGGGGACGCTTTCCCGGAGCCCCAGCCTCCATGTCGCATTTCATGAGGCGTTGGAAGCCAGCCACGGCGATTCTGCGGAGCACCCCGAGTCCGGGCACGACGCCGATTCGCATGCCGAGGAAGCCGACTGCGCCCTTTGCCTGTTTAGCCACGGCCAATGGCTGAACGACCTGCCCGCGCCGCCGGTCGCCGAATACCGCCCCGGTTTCGCGTTGGGTTTTGTGTCGCTGCCGGAAGGCACGGGGTCAACGATTTGGTTCACACCCACGCTGGGACGCGGTCCGCCGGCACAGCTCTGAGCTGTCACCCGTCGGGCCTTGAATGGGCCCGCCTTTCCCGCTGGGAAGGGTTTCGCCGTCGTCGTCCTTGCTGACCGGATATCCCGGTCGTCCTCTGTGAACATCAAAACCCCTGCCCCGGCATGGTTTCCGTGCCGGCGTGCGGCCTTCACGCTGATCGAGCTGCTCGTCGTGATCGCAATCATTGCGATTCTCGCCGGGTTGCTCCTGCCCGCCCTTGCCTCGGCCAAGTCCAAGGCGAATCGGACGGCTTGCGCCTCGAACCTTCACCAGGTCGGGCTCGCGATCCAGATGTATGCCGACGACAACCGGGGCTACTTCCCGGAGACCACCCACGGCACGGCGGAAACGAACCGGTCCTGGATCTTCACGCTCCGGACCTACCTGGGAAACACCGACAAGGTGCGGACCTGCCCCAGCGATCCCCAGCGGCAAGCCCGGCTGACCAACCACGCCTCCAGCTACATCCCCAATGAGTATGTGGCCGTGGATCGGTTGGACCCCTTCGGCCGCACGCTGGAATCCTTCCGCAAGCTCGACGCCCTGAAGAGTCCGACCGAGACGATCACCGTGTTCGAGATCGCCGACACCGCGGCGCCCAGCGTCTTCGCCGACCACACCCATTCCCGGAACTGGTTCAAGGGCTGGGACGCGGTTCGCGCCGACATCCAGCCGGACCGGCATCGGTCCGGTTCCGCCCGGGCCGACAACTCGTCCGGCACGGCCAACTATCTTTACGCCTGCGGCCATGTGCTGCCGCTGAACGCGCGCCTGCTCAAGGAACGGTTCGCGCGCGGTGAAAACATCGCCAAACCGCCGGAGTGAGTCTCCGGAACGGCCTTTGTTCCCTCGCCACTTCAACCTGCCGTTTACACAAAACCTGTTCGCATGAAATCACTGTCCCTGTTCGCCCTCGCCCTGACCGCCGGCATCGCGTTTCCGGCCGCCGCCCAAACCTTCCTGACCTCGGGCCACGCCGACATCGGCATCGCCTACGACGCCGGTTCCTTTGACCTCCACGTCCATGCCGAGGATCCGAGCCCCGCTGGCACCGAATTCTCCCCGCCCTCCGGTGCGGTGCTCGTGGTCGGCTCGGCCGCCCAGACGACCACGCCCGGAGTGCTCTCCGCGCTGGCACCCGTCGGCAGCAGCCTGTGGATCCTGCCCAAGACGCAAAACCCGAGCCTGCTCTTCCTCGGCATCGGTTCGGAGGAACTGACACCCGGCGACTGGACCGGCAACCTCACCTTGTCGCTCAAGTCCGTGAGCGGTCCGGGCAATTTCGGGCTGTATGACGTCGGCACGTTTGGCGACGTCCAGATCAAGTGGAACAGCGCCGACGGCATCACCGCCGGCGATTCCGTGCCAGTCGTTCCTGGCAGCCACGGCCACTTCAACCTCACCTTCACCGCCCCGGGCGACTACACCATCGGCCTCGAGGCGTCCGGCACGCACGCGGTGGACGGCGCCGTCTCCAGCGGCACGGTGAACTACTCCTTCACGGTCGTGCCCGAGCCCGAGGAATACGCCGCGCTCGCCGCGGCCGGCCTGCTGGGCTTCGCCGTGTGGCGTCGCTCCCGCCGCTAAAACGTCAGCTTTCGGCAAAATGCGGCGGGTCGGCTCCGGCTGGCCCGCCGCCAGGTTTCTCGCCATGAAATTCACCTTGGTCTCCTTGCTGCTGGTCTCGCTGTTCGCTGCCCGCTCCTTTGCCATCCCCGTAGCTGAGCGCGTGCGCCTGACGACCGAGCATGTGGATCTCCTGGTGATCTTGGCGCCGGAAGGGACGAACCTCCTGCAACTGGTCGTCCGCGATGAAGATCGCCGCACCAACCATTTTGCGACCAACGCCGTCCTTGTGGTGGCAGAAGCCGCCAAGCTGAGCGTCCCGGACGGCTTTCCGGACCTGGGCCCTGCCGGCTCCGACCTGTGGGTGCTGCCGGCGAGCCAGAACACCCAGTTGCTTTACCTCGGCGTCAGCGGCGAGAACCTGGCGTTGCCCCAGCAGCCATTGGATCTGTTCGTGCGCCGGATCGAAGGCGCCAGCCACCTGGCCATCTGGCAGTTCGATGGCCTCGGCGGCATCGATGTCGGCGTCAATTCCCGCGACGGGTTGACCGCCGCCGACCGGCTCACCCCCAACGTCGGCGGCCACGAGCATCACAACTTCGGCTTCACCACCAACGGCTACGCGACCGTCTGGATGCAGGCCCGGGCCACCGTCGGCGGCACCAACGCCTGGAGTCCCGAAACGCCCATCCTCTTCGCCGTCGAACCCGTCCCGTCGGTGCCCGCCGGCCCCGCCACCTTGGTGGCTGCCGGTCTGGAACCGGACGGATCCCTGCGCCTGCAATTGCTGGGCACGCCGGAAACTCGCTATCGCCTGGAACGCTCGACCGACCTCAATTCGTGGGAGGCGGTGGAGGATGTCGTCGCTGCTACCAATGGCATGACCGTGGCCACGCCACCGCCCGGAAACGCTACCCAATGGTTCTTC
>JBIIUN010000567.1:0-2939 GCA_044339945.1 Kapaibacterium sp. (SeqCode) | reverse complement strand
CCTGGACTTCGCCTACGAGGACACCCAGGCCCGCGCCCTGAGCGTGGACGCCCGGGCGATCATCGAGGCGTTGAACGAGGTTTACAGCGCCAAGAACGTGGTCCGCGAACTCAAGAGCGGCCGTCGCAGATAACCCGCTGGCCGGCCGCGAAGGCTGCGCCCGCGCCTTGCCTCGGCTGGCCGCCTTCCTAAGGTCACCCGCATGGACGTCCTGCACGCGCCTTGGCGCATCGACTACATCCTCGCGCCGAAGAATCCCGCCGCGGCCGGCCAGGCGTCGCTGTTCACGGCCATCGGCCAGAGCAATGACGACGTGGACAACTACGTCGTGGCGCGGGGGCGTTACTGCTACGCGGTGCTGAACACCTATCCCTACAACGGCGGCCACCTGATGGTCGTGCCCTACCGCCAGATTGCGAACCTCGAGGAACTCTCCGACGAGGAATCGCTGGAACTCATGCAGTTCTCCCGCCGGTGCGTCCGGGCATTGCGCGCCGTGATGCGGCCGCAGGGTTTCAACGTCGGCTTCAACCTCGGCAAATGCGCCGGCGCCGGGATCATCGAGCACCTGCACCTGCACATCGTCCCGCGCTGGGAAGGCGACACGAACTTCATGCCCGTGATCGCGAACACCCGGGTCGTGCCCGAGGCCCTGAAGGAGACGGCGGCGAAGCTGCGGGCCGAATTGGCCGCCGCGCCGGGCGCGTGAACGCCGGCTTGCTTCCGCCGTCCGCGATTCCGTAATCCGTCCCCCTGTTCCCGATGATCTCCGAAACGCTCCATTTTGAATCCGCCCGCGTGGCGCAGGCGCTTTACGCCAACGACGAACGCAACCTGCGCGCCCTGGAAACCGAGCTCGGCGTGAAGACCACCACCCGCGACGGCTGGATCAAGCTCGACGGCGATGCGGCCGGGGTCGCGCAGGCGAAGCGCCTGTTCAGCATCCTGGAGCGCAACCTGCGCGAGGGCAGCGGCGGCCGCCGGGGCGAGTTTACGTCCGCCTTGGCCGTGCTGAAGGCCGACGGCGCCGACGCGCTGGACGGACTGTTTGAGCACCGGGTCCAGACCCATGCGAAGAAGGGTTCGGTCAATCCCAAGACCGTCGGCCAGCAGCGCTACCTGAAGGCCATCGCGGAGAACGACGTCACGTTTGGCGTCGGTCCGGCCGGCACGGGCAAGACCTATCTCGCAATGGCGATGGCCACCGCGGCGCTCAAGGATGGCAAGGTCGGCCGCATCATCCTCACCCGCCCGGCGGTCGAGGCCGGTGAGGCGTTGGGTTTCTTGCCGGGCGACCTGCTGCAAAAGCTCGATCCCTACCTGCGTCCGCTCTACGACGCCTTGCACGACATGATGCCGGCGGAGGAAATCCAGCGGGCGATGGAGCGGGGCGCCATCGAGATCGCGCCGCTCGCCTACATGCGCGGGCGGACCCTGAACCAGGCCTTCATCGTGCTCGACGAGGCGCAGAACACCTCGCCGGAACAGATGCTGATGTTCCTCACCCGGCTGGGCTTCGGCTCCAAGGCGGTCATCACCGGCGACCCCACGCAGATCGACCTGCCGTCGGCGAAACGCTCCGGCCTCGTGGAAGCGGTCCAGACGCTCACCAAGGTCGAGGGCGTCGCCATTTGCCGGTTCGAGAAGCGTGACGTTGTGCGGCACCCCTTGGTCCAACGCATCGTCAACGCCTACGAACAAAGCCGCGGCACGCAGGCCAACCAAGTGTGAACGCAACCCACCTCGCCATCACGAACCGGCAGCGCGACCGGAAAGTGGACACGCGGCGGGTTCGGGAAGTCGCCGCGGCGGTGCTGGCGGAGGCGGGGCAGGGGGCGGAGCTTGGCATCAACTTCGTTTCAGCGAAGCGATCGGCGGAGGTGAACTGGCAATTCCTCCAACACGAGGGGCCGACGGACATCATCACGTTCGACTACGGCAGCACGCCGGAACGGCTCTTCGGCGAGATGTTCATCTGCGTGCCCGAGGCGGTCCGGCAGGCGGCGGAATTCGGCACGACGTGGGAAGCCGAACTCCTGCGTTACGTAATCCACGGCATCCTGCACCTGCGCGGCTACGACGACCTGGAGCCGGCCAAGCGCCGCGTGATGAAGCGGGAGGAGAATCGGCTGGTGCGGAAACTGGTCGGGAACCCGAAAGGCAGGCGGACATGAAACAGATCAAGTCATGGATCAAGGCTGGTTTGATGGCGATTGCGGTGTTGTTTGCGATCGCGGTGGGATTGGCCATCTACGCCCGCTCGCTTCCCCCGGTCCATCAGCATTGCATCAAAGCGGCGGGCTTTGCGTTGATGAGCTATGCGGCGGATCATGCCGGCGCGTATCCAGTTCACACGAACGGGTTCGGTGATGCCATAGCGCTCCTGGTGGCTGAGGAATACGACGACGGAAGGCACTTTGTCGGAGTGGGGGATGATGCAACTTGGCTCAGGGCTGCGGTTACCAATAAGACCGACGTCCATGAAGAGCTTTGCACCCGAATCTATGTCCCTGGGCTGAATGAGTCCCAATACGGCCTTGCTGTGCTCTTCGACCGTTATGCCGTTCGTGGTGGAGACCATCACCGAGAAATGCGAGGGCAACCTTATCTTCGCGAAGTTCTCATGGCCGACGGTTCAATGAACACCATCACCTTGGACCGCTGGCCCGCCTTCGCCAGCAACCAAGTTCAGATGTTGGTCCAAGCCGGCATCCCGCGGGCGATGGCTGAGGCCTACTACCGGCCCACGCTGGATCCCAACGCGAAGCGATGACCGACGAGCGCGCCAGCGGGATCATCCTCCGGACGCGTCCGCTCACGGACACCAGCCTGATCGTGCATTGGCTCACGCCGGAGCTGGGGCGGATCGCGACGGTTGCGAAGGGTGCCCGCAAGCCGAAGTCGTCGTTTTACGGCAAGCTGGACCTGTTCTTCGAGGC
>JBIIUN010000124.1:0-11245 GCA_044339945.1 Kapaibacterium sp. (SeqCode) | reverse complement strand
CGGTCGGCGCCGTGCTGGCCATGCTCCTGTTTGTCCTGTTGCTCGTCGAAGGACTGGCCTGGGCCTGGCTCAAGGGCGTCCTCAGTTGGAAGTAGGCAAAAGAAGTTGAGCCGCCGCGACTTGCACCCACTAACAACCCCCCGCCAAAGATGATCGACGAAGGCCTCAAGAACGAACTCGCCAAGCAGGGCGTCGTCGCCACCTCCCTCCAGGAACTCTACAACTGGGGCCGCAGCAACTCCGTGTGGCCGCTGTCGTTCGGGCTCGCCTGCTGCGCGATCGAGATGATCGCCGCCAGCATGTCCAAGTGGGACATCTCGCGCTTTGGTTCCGAGGTCTTCCGCCCGTCGCCCCGGCAGGCTGATCTCATGATCGTGGCGGGGACCGTGACCAAGAAGATGGCCCCGCAGGTGGTTCGCCTCTACAACCAGATGGCCGAACCCAAATACGTCATCGCGATGGGTGCGTGCGCCATCTCCGGCGGTCCGTTCAAGCAGGGCTACAACGTCCTCAAGGGCATCGACCGCCTGCTGCCGGTGGACATCCACATTCCCGGTTGCCCGCCGCGGCCGGAAGCGCTGTTGCACGCGCTGGTGACGTTGCAGGAGAAGATCGCGAAACAGGAACTCACCGGCCCCAATCGCCCTCGCCATCTGCGGGCGGACGCAGTGAGCGAATTTCCCATCCCGGAGTTCGGCGAACACGATTTGGTTCCCGCCAAGAATCCCGAGCTCTGGAAACCGGAACCCGTGGTCCGTGCCGGCTGAAGACTTCCCATGCCCCTCCCGACCCTCGAAGAACTGAAGTCCCGCGTGGAAGCCGCCCTGCCCGGCGTCCGGTTGGACTTGCTGCCCAACGGTGCGGTTCCCGCCCAGTCTTCGTTGCTCGTCGCGCCCGCCGACGCACTGGCGGTGGCCAAGTTCCTGCGGGATGATCCGAACTTGCGCCTGGAGATGTGTTCCAACGTGACCGGCGTCGATTGGCCGGAGCGTGATGAGAAGGTGAAGGTCAAGAAGCTGGTGGACGGCGTGGAAAAAGAAGTCGAGGAAGTCCGCCATCACCCGGGATTCCAGGAGGCGGTTTATCACCTGTTCTCCGTGTCGCTGAAGCACGGCCCGGTGGTGCTCCGCCAGCGCACTGTCAACCGAGGCGACGACTGTTCCGTTACTTCGCTGACCCCGGTCTGGCGCGGCTGCGAGTTCCAGGAACGCGAGGCTTACGACCTCTTCGGCCTCCGTTTCACCGGCCATCCCGACCTGCGTCGCATCCTGATGTGGGACGAGTTCAAGGACCACCCGATGCGGAAGGATTACGTCGAGCCCGACGACTACGAATACGAACCGACGCCGCATGACGAGGTGCATGACCGGTCCAAGGCGCATTATCCCGTGCCGGAGGTGAAGGCGTGAGCAACCCCGCACCCCAAACTTTCGGCATCCGCCCCAAGGTCGGCCAGGACGGCTCGGAGATGGATGGCGAGATGCTGGAGGTGTCGATGGGACCGCAGCATCCATCCACGCATGGCGTGTTCCGCATGGACGTGGTGCTGGATGGCGAAACCGTCGTGAAGCTGAAGCCGGTCTTCGGCTACCTCCACCGCAACCACGAGAAGATCGCCGAGGGCACGAGCTACCTGTCCTCGATGCCCTACACGGACCGGTTGGACTATTTCTGTTCGCTCACGAACAACTGGGCCTACGCGCTCGCGGTCGAGAAGATGTCCGGGCTGGTGGTGCCCGAGCGGGCCGAATACATCCGCGTCATCACCGCCGAACTGACCCGACTCCAGAACCACACCAGCCTCTGCGGCTTCCTGCTGCAGGACATGGGTGCGCTGGGCACGCCGCTGATGTGGGCGTTCCGCGAGCGCGAGAAGGTCCTCGACCTGTTCGAGTCGCTGACGGGCGCCCGCATGATGTGCAATTACATGCGCTTCGGCGGCTGCCGCTGCGACCTGCCGCCAGGTTGGCTGGAGCAGGCGCGCAAGCTGGTGGACGACTACCCGCGTTTCCTGGAGGAGTTTGAAACCCTCCTGTCCGGCAACGAAATCCTGATGGCGCGCACCCAGGGCGTCGGTTGCCTTTCGAAGGAACTCGCCGTCAGCGCGAGCATCACCGGTCCGCTGCTGCGGGCCGCCGGGGTGGATTACGACCTGCGCAAGGTGGACCGCTACGGGATCTACGACCGCTTTGAATTCCGGGTCCCGCTGGGTGAACACGGCGATGTCTACGACCGTTACATGATCCGCGTGCTGGAGTTGCGCGAGTCACTGAAGATCCTCCAGCAGGCCCTGAAGCAGATTCCCGAAGGCCCGATCATCGATCCCAAGGCCAAGCTCCGTGGCTTCCGCCCGAAGGTCGGCGAATCTTATGGCCGAATCGAGGGACCCAAGGGCGAGATCGGCTTTTACCTGATCTCCGACGGTGGCGCGAACCCCTACCGTTACCGGGTCCGGCCGCCCAGTTTCATCAACCTGACCATCCTGGAAGACATGTGCCTCGGCCGCTCGATTGCCGACGCCGTGATCATCCTGGGCAGCGTGGACATCGTCCTCGGGGAAGTGGATCGCTAAGGAAACCATGATCGGCACCGGCATAGCGAAAGGCTTGGTTCAGACCGCGAAGAACCTGATCGGCACCTACACCGACAAGGAGCGGCTGCCGACCATCGAGTATCCCGACGAGCGGCAGACGCTGCCCGAGGCGAGCCGGCAATTTCCCATGCTGGTGTTTGATGGCGATGAGGCGATGAAGGGATTGCGCTGCACCGCCTGCCAGATTTGCGAGAAGGAGTGCCCGCCCAAGTGCATCTACATCGTCAAGAGCAAGGACAAGCGGGTGGACTACAAGGGGCAGAACCAGTTCTACCCGGCCACCTTCGACATCGACTTCTCGGTCTGCATGAGCTGCCAGATTTGCGTCGAGGTCTGCCCGTTTGAGTCCATCAAGATGGATACCAAGTTCGAGTATGCGACCCCCGACCGTTTCGGGGGCCTGCTGATCGACAAGCATAAGCTCGCCAAGAGCAACGCGCACTACCACGCGATTCACCCGGCGGACGCGCGTGACTCCGACGCCGCGATGGCCATCGAGAAGGCCAAGGCGGAAGCCAAGTTGAAGGCCGACGCCGAGGCGAAAGCCAAGGCTGCCGCGGCCGCTGCGGCCAAGACGGCCACGCCCACCGCCTCACCGGAGGCCAGTCCCGAGACGCCGAAGCCCGCCACGGCCGCGCCCAAGATGCCGATGTAACCCCGCCCCGCATGGCCTCACTCGACCAGATTTTCGTCACGCTCAAGGCTTACATCCTCGGGTTGCTTCCCGAGGCGGTGCAGCCGTTCGCGAGTGTCATGCTGTCCATCTCGGCGATCATGGCGGTGTTCCCCGGCATCTTCGCCCTGACGACGGTCGTCGAGCGCAAGCTGCTGGGACGCTTCCAGAACCGTCCTGGGCCTAACCGAGTTGGCATTCCGCTAACGAAAATCCGCCTGGCGGGTTTCGGCCAGTTCATCGCCGACGGCATCAAGTCGCTGACCAAGGAAGACGTCGTTCCGCGCAACGCCGACAAGGTCGTCCACTTCATCGCACCGTTCGTGCTGGTGGTGCCGTCGTTCCTCGCGCTGTCGGTGCTGCCCGTCGGGCGCAACATGGCGGCGCTCAACTTCACCGAGACCGGCCTGCTGTTCTTCTTCGCCGTCGGCGCGGCGACGGAGATCAGCGTCTTCATGGCCGGCTGGTCGAGCCGCAACAAATACTCGTTGCTCGGCGCCATGCGCGGCATCGCGCAGATGCTCAGCTACGAAATCCCGCTGATCCTGTCCTCGCTCACCGTCGTGATGATGGTCGGGTCGCTGTCGCTGGTGACCATCGTCGAGAAGCAGACCGGCGTGCAGTGGGGCGTGTTTCACAACTGGCACGTGTTCACGCCGTGGGGTTTCGCTGGCTTCCTGCTGTTCCTGACCGCCGCCTGCGCCGAGGCCAACCGCACGCCGTTCGACTTGCCGGAGGCCGAATCCGAACTGATTGCCGGCTACTTCACCGAATACTCCGGCTTCAAGTTCGCGCTGTTCTTCCTCGGCGAATACCTCGGCATGTTCGCCATCAGCGGCGTCGCCATCACGCTGTTCCTCGGCGGCTGGAGCGCACCGTTCACGTTCCTCGACTGGGTTCCGTCGTGGCTCTGGTTCTTCGGCAAGCTGGTCGGTTTCATCCTCTTCTTCATCTGGCTGCGCGGCACGTTGCCCCGCCTCAAGGTGGAACAGCTCATGAACCTCGCCTGGAAGTTCATGCTGCCGATGTGCCTGATCAATCTGCTGGTCGCCGGCGTCTGGCATTTCACCGCGGAGTGGAACGACCTGCTGCGCTGGCCGCTCGGACTCGCCCTGCTGGCGCTGCCTTACTGGATCTTCAGCCGGCGCTTCGAAAGTCGCTTCCACGCCCGCACCTACCGCTATGCAAGCTGAACAGACAGTGCCGGGTGGACGGTGCGAACGTCATGGCGCGCAGCCCGCCTCGCTGGCGCATCTCCTAGTGGGACAGGCATCCCTGCCTGACTTGAGGGCTTCCAGCCCGCGAAGAGGACTGGGGCTGGAAGCCCCGGAGACAGGCTGGAAGCCTGTCCCACTGTCATATCGCCCCAATCCCGCATCCAGCCTTCGTCCATGACCCTCGCCTTTGCCATATTGGCCGGATTGACCGTCGGTGCCGCCGTCGCGGCGATGACGCTGCGAAATCTGGTGCACAGCTCCCTGTGCGTGACCGTTTCGCTGATCGGGCTCGCGCTGCTTTACCTGAACCTCGGCGCGGAGTTCGCCGCCTTCGTCCAGATCCTCGTCTACGTCGGCGCGGTGGCGATCCTGATCGTCTTCGCCGTGCTGTTGACGCGGAGCGGCGAGGCGCCGGTCGGGAAGGTCACCTACGGGCTCTGGTCCGGAATCGCGGTGGCGCTCACCGTCTTCGGGGCGCTGGCTTGGGCGATCTCCGGCAGCTCGGCGCTAAAGGCGCTTCCCCAGGGCTCGCCGCAACCGGCTTTGGCGGTGAAGGACGTGGGCGACAAGCTGATGGGCGACTTCGTCCTGCCGCTGCAGGTCATCGCCCTCCTGCTGACTGCCGCCCTGCTCGGCGCCGTGGTGATTGCCATGCGGGAACGCCGCGAGGAGACGAAAGGATGATTCCGACGCCATGCACATCAACCGAGTAACGCAGGTGAGAAAGTGGGAAAGTGGGAAAGTGAGAGTTCCCGCCTGCACGCTTTCCCACCTGCCCACCCGCCACTCCGCATGAACCCACTGACCGGCTACCTTCTCGTCAGCGCCCTGCTGTTCGCCGTCGGCCTCGCCGGCGCGCTGGTCCGGCGCAACGCCATTCTCGTGCTGGTGGGCGTGGAACTGATGCTTAACGCGGCGAACCTGAACTTCCTCGCGTTCTGGCGCTACGGCCCAAACCCGGAGGCGCTCACCGGCGTCATGTTCGTGATCTTCGCCATCGGGGTCGCCGCGGCGGAGGCGGCGGTGGGCCTCGCGTTGGTCATCGCGATTTACCGTCACTACCGCAGCAGCAACGTGGAAGACGTCGCCACGATGAAGGGCTAAGAATGAAGGGCATCGTCAACCAACTTTGGCTCATCCCCGCGCTGCCGCTGCTGGCGGCGGGAATCATCGCGCTGATGAAGCGGCCGCAGCGCAAGCCGGCCGCCGCGTTGGCGATCGGTTCGCTGGTGCTGGCGTTCTTGGTTTCCTGTGTGGCGTTCGCCACCACGCTGCGTCCCGCCGCCGGGGAAGGGGCGGTGCGGTTGGTTCACAACTTCGCTTGGTTTGACCTGGGTGAATCCGCGTTCCGGCTCGGCTGGCTGCTGGACCCGCTCACGGCCGGAATGCTGGTGATGGTCACGTTCGTCGGCTCGCTGATCTTCATCTTCAGCATCGGCTACATGGACCACGACGAGAACTTCACCCGCTTCTTCGGGTTCCTCGCCCTGTTCGCCGCGGCAATGCTCGGCCTGCTGATCGCCAACAACCTGCTGTTCCTCTTCATGTGCTGGGAGTTGGTCGGCGTGGCGTCGTATCTCCTCATCGGTTTCTGGTTCCACAAGCCGAGCGCGGCGGCGGCGGCGAAGAAGGCCTTCATCACCACGCGCATCGGCGACCTCGGATTCTTCCTCGGGATCGTGTGGCTCTACCACGAGACCGGCTCGCTGCTGTTCTACGACAACGGCGCCGGCTGCCTCGAACAGGGCGCCATCGCCAAGCTGGTTGCCCAGACCACGGTGGGTGGTATGGCGGTCAGCACGGCGATCTCGCTGCTGCTGTTCTGCGGCGCAGTTGGCAAGTCCGGTCAGGTGCCGCTCCACGTCTGGCTGCCCGACGCGATGGAGGGACCCACACCGGTCAGCGCGCTGATCCACGCCGCGACGATGGTGGCGGCAGGCGTGTTCTTGGTCGCTCGAATTTATCCGCTGATGTCGGCTCCGGAAACGGCCATTAGCAGCATCGCGTTGGCACCGTTAACCACCTCGCTCTCGGTGGTAACTTGGGTTGGCGCGATCACCGCCCTCTTCGCCGCGCTCATCGCGGTCGCGCAGAACGACATCAAGCGCATCCTCGCCTATTCCACCGTCTCCCAGCTCGGCTACATGATGTTGGGCCTCGGTGTTGGCGGTCCGGCGGTGGGCATGTTCCACCTGCTCACCCATGCGTTCTTCAAGGCGCTGCTGTTCCTCGGCGCGGGCTCCGTCATTCACGGCAGCCACCACGAACAGGACATCCGTCGCATGGGCGGACTGCGGAAGCTGATGCCGGTGACCTTCGCCACCTACGCGGTCGGCATGATGGCGCTGGCGGGTTTCCCGCTCGTGTTCTCCGGTTTCTGGAGCAAGGATGAGGTGCTGCATTCCGCGATGGTTTGGTCCCGGTCTTCGCTCCCTTTCTTGATGGGCCTCTTCGGTGCCGTCCTGACCGCGTTCTACATGACCCGGCAGATGTGGTATGTGTTCTTCGCGCCGCGGGTAGAAGCGGGGCATGCGGAACCGGCCGCGCACCACGACGATCCTCACGCTCACGGCCACGAGCCCCACGAAAGCCCGCGTGTGATGACCGTCCCGCTGGCGATTCTCGCCGTGGCGACCGTCCTTCTGAGCCTGTTCGCGACGCCGGTCTGGCCTTGGTTCCACGCCTATCTCGGCGGGCATCTCGACCATCTCCATGTTGGCTGGACGGCCGGTTTTGGCGTCGTCCTGACGATGATCCTCTCGACCGTGGCCGTGGCGGTCGGAGTGGGCGTTTCCTGGCGCCTTTACAGCCGCAGTTCGACCACAACCGATGCCGTGGGCAGCCGGTTCCCCAAACTCTTCAAGGCACTCGAAGGCCGCCTGTATGTGGACGAATTCTACGCCGCCACCGTGTTCCGCCTGAACGCCGCCGTGGCCGTGCTCTGCGACTGGTTCGACCGGTTTGTCTGGGGTTCCGTGGTCGAACTCACTGCGGTGGCCGCCAAGGGACTGGCGTTCGTCAGCCGGGCGTTCGACGAGGAAGGCATCAACTTCGGGTTCGACGCCGGCTGTCAGACCACCCGCGGCGCCGGCTGGCTGGCGTCCAAGCTCCAGAACGGCCAGACGCAATGCTACCTCCGCATCCTCGGCACCGGCGTGGTGGTGCTGATCGTGGCGCTCGCGTGGATTGGGGGGAAGGGATGAGGGACAGGGATCAAAAAATCGAACGCCTCGACGTGTTCCCCGATAGTGGGACAGGCTTCCAGCCTGTCTCCGGGGCTTCCAGCCCCAGAACATGTTTCTCACGGGCTGGAAGCCCGCCAGACAGGCAGGATGCCTGTCCCACTACCGCATGACGAATCTCCCGCTCATCACCCTGCTGACGCTGACCCCGCTGATCGGGGCGCTGGTGCTGGCCCTCACCGGTGACCGCGGCGAGCGTCCCGCCAAGGGTATCGCGCTCGGCTTCGGCTTCCTGGCCCTGTTGGAGGCGCTGCTGCTGGTGGCCGGCTTCGACGGCAAGTCGGCCGCGCTCCAGTTCGTCGAACGGCACGCGTGGATTCCCTCGCTGGGCGTCGAGTATTTCGTCGCGGTGGACGGCCTGAGCATTCTGCTCGTGCTCCTGTCGGCGCTGCTGGTGCCCTTCGCGGTGGCGGTGAGCGTCGGCGTGAGCGACCGGCCCCGGACGTTCTACGCGCTGATGCTCCTGTTGCAGGCCGGGCTGTTCGGCGCCTTCACCGCGCTGAACTTCTTTCACTGGTTCATCTTCTGGGAAATCTCCCTCGTCCCGGCCTACTTCCTCATCAAGCTCTGGGGCGGTCCCGCCCGGCGCGCGGCGGCCACGCAGTTCTTCATCTACACCTTCGTCGGCAGCGTCGCGATGCTGCTGGCCATGCAGGCGGTGTTCCTCGCGACCGGCACGTTCGACCTGCCCAAGCTCGCCGAACTCGCCCGCTCCGGTGAACTCGCCCGCGGCCTCGAAGCGAAACTCCACTGGACCGGCCTGTCCGCGTCCGCGCTGGGCACGGTGCTGTTCGTCGGCGTGTTCCTCGGCTTCGCGGTGAAGGTGCCGCTGATGCCCTTCCACACCTGGCTGCCCGCGACCTACGCCGAGGCGCCGTCGAGCGTCACGATGCTGCTCACCGGCGCGATGTCGAAGATGGGCGTCTATGGCTTTCTGCGCATCCTCGCCCCGATCTTCCCCGGCCAACTCCGCGATCTGCTCGGCCCGCTGATGGCGCTTGCGGTGCTCACCATCGTGGCGTCTGCCTTCGCCGCCTTTGCCCAGAAGGACCTCAAGCGGATGCTCGCCTATTCCTCGATCAACCACCTCGGCCTGTGCCTGCTCGGCCTGTTCGCCGCGATGCAGCCGACCGCGAACACAGGCGTGTGGCAGACCGAGAAGGTGGCCGCGCTCAACGGCGTGCTGCTCCAGATGTTCAACCACGGCCTCACCGCCGCCGCGCTGTTCGGCTTCGTGGCCCTGCTCGAACGCCGCGCCGGCGGTCTGCGCGGCCTCGACGACTTCGGCGGACTCCGCAAGGTCGCGCCCGTCTTCGCCGGCCTGATGGGCATCTCGCTCTTCGCTTCGCTGGGACTGCCCGGCCTGAACGGCTTCATCGGCGAGTTCCTGATCTTCAAGGGCGCCTTCCCGCTCGCGCCCTACGCCGCCGCGCTCTCGACGCTCGGCCTGCTGCTGACCGCCATTTTCCTGCTCACGCTGATCCAGCGCGTCTTCGCCGGCCCGCTGAACGAACGCTGGAAAACCTTCCCTGACCTCACCCGCGGCGAACTCTTCATCTTCGCCCCCGCCGTGGCGCTGATGTTCGTGCTCGGCGTCGCGCCGCAGCTCGTTGTGCGCCTGATTAACCCGACCGTCATCGAGGCGGTGAGCCGCCTCGGAAACTGACCATGCTCGCCTGGACCATCTACATTTCCTTCGCTGCCGCGGCGGCGATGTTCCTGCTCAAGCCGGATAGCCGGCAGGGCGCGCGTCTGCTGGCGTTGGTGGCTGCGTTGGCCGGACTCGCGGTGGGCGTGGTCGGCGCGGTGCAGCACGCGGGTGGCGGTCTGGTGACGATCCAGAAGCTCCCTTGGGTGCCCACCATTGGCGCGGAGTATCACCTCGCGGCGGATGGCATCAGCCTGACATTGGTGATCCTCACCGGCTTGGCGGCGGTCGTCGGAATCCTCTTCTCGTGGAACGTCGAGCATCGCACCCGCGAGTTCTTCGCCTTCTACCTCGCGCTGATCGGGGGCGTGTATGGCGTCTTCCTGAGCTTCGATCTGCTGCTGCTGTTCGTCTTCTACGAGATCGCCATCGTGCCGAAATACTTCCTCATCGCGATCTGGGGTTCGACCCGGCGCGGATACGCGGCGATGAAGCTGGCGCTCTACTCGTTCATCGGCAGCGCGATGGTGCTGGCCGGGTTGGTCGCCGCCTATGTCGTCAGCGGCGCGCAGACGTTCAACCTGGTCGAACTGGCCAAGTATCCGTTCCCGGCCTCGTTCCAGAACTGGGCGTTCCCGCTAGTCTTCGTTGGCTTCGCGATCCTCGCGGGCCTGTGGCCGTTCCACACCTGGGCGCCGACCGGTCACTCGGCCGCGCCGACCGCCGCCTCGATGCTGCTCGCCGGCGTGGTGATGAAGCTCGGCGCCTACGGCTGCCTGCGCGTGGCGATGACGCTGTTCCCCGAAGGCCTCGCGGCGTGGCGGGACGTCTTCGGCGGCCTCGCGGTGGTGGGCATCGTCTATGGCGCGCTGGTGTCTCTGACGCAGCGCGACTTCAAGTTCGTCATCGGCTATTCGAGCGTGAGCCACATGGGCTTCGTGCTGCTGGGCCTGATGACGCTTTCGACCATCGGCCTGAGCGGCGCGGTGCTCCAGATGTTCTCCCACGGCGTGATCGCGGGCCTGCTGTTCGGTGTCGTGGGCCGCATGGTGTATGACCGCGAACACACCCGCGACCTCGATGAACTGCAGGGCCGCCGGCTAAGCCGCACGATGCCGTTCGCCGCGGTGACGTTCGTGGTCGCCGGCCTGGCCTCGATGGGCCTGCCGGGATTCAGCGGGTTCGTGGCGGAACTCAAGGTGCTCATCGGCGCTTGGCAGACCTTCCCGAAGCTCGCGGTGATCGCCGGCATTGGCATTGTCTTGGGCGTGGCCTACACGCTGCGGGCCGTGCAGAAGGCGTTCTTCAGCGGCGACAAGGAGGACGTGCCGGGGGCGGTCCACGGCGGACATGGCCATGGTGAATCCGCCATCACGCTGCCGGAGAAGATTGGCGCCGTGGTGCTGATCGCGACGACCGTCGTGATCGGACTTTACCCAAAACTGCTACTGGACTGGATCGTGCCGAGCTTCGCCTCACCCCTCTTTGACGGCCTGCGGAAAGGAGGTCTCCAGTGAGCGTGACGGGACAATGTGGCGCCGATTTCCAATCTGCTGTTCCGCAGGTTTTCAACCTGCGGCGCTTGGTCGGCTCGATGGCGTCGGGAGTTGCCGCGGCCTGCCGACTGCAAGTCGGCGATACAGCAGAGTTCAACTCTGCGCTACGGGCTGACCTGGGTTGGCGTGACTTGATGTTTGTAGCGAGCCCGCCCTCACCCCGGCCCTCTCCCCCGGGGAGAGGGGGAAGTTCACCGACACCAATCGCCTCCACTGGCGACGGTCTCCGCTTCAGCCGGGTGCTGCACAGTCCTCGGCAGCCTAACTTGTGGGGGCGCCAAATGGCGGCGCGCCATCCCCTCTCCCTGAGGGAGAG
>JBIIUN010000566.1:0-2951 GCA_044339945.1 Kapaibacterium sp. (SeqCode) | reverse complement strand
TGCTCAAGCTGCGCCTGATGCAGGAGGGCCTCGACTGGCTGGACCGGTTGCAGGGACTCCAAGGCCGGGTGAACGCCAAACGCGACGAACTGGTGGCCGAATTGCAGCAACTCAACGCGGTCTGGGCCGCCGCACCAGCGCCTAGTTCGCCAGAACGGGTCGGGGCGTTGCCGCTGGAGCGTTTGGAACAGCTTTACCGGGCCATGAGCTACGTCGCGCGCTGGACCGAGCAGGTGCAGGAACGGATCGTCCAGTTGGCGATGTAAGTCGGCACTTCGGGGACACTTCACTGGGCAAAACGCGACAGGTTGCCGCGTAATGGGCAGCCGGCCGGCCGGATTTCCATGAAAACGCCCTATATTCCGGGTTGGCATCCCTGATGCGTCCCACGGATCCGTGGAAAGAACACCTCAGCCGCAAAACGACTTCCGGTGTTACCCTCCGTCCCGGTCATCAGCATTGGGACAACAAGTCCAACCTTCCACCTCGACCGCGTCCGGCGAACAGGCAGGACGCGCCGCCTCATGACAACTGGCCCGGCGGCCGGGCTTCCCACTGGCCGCCGGGTTTTCTCTTTCAGTCCGTTTGCCCTGACCTGCCAACCCACCAACGACGAGCGGGCGGCAGGATGAGCGTGGGGGCTCATCCTGCTTCCTTCTTCAGACACTGGTGACCGCTTCCCGGCGCCGCGCCACGGCCAAGATTCCTGCGGCGGTCAGCAGTCCGTTCAGCATCAGCAGCTCGAAGCCGAACTTGTAGCCGCCAAACCAGGCTTCCGAGTTCCGGTCTAGCAGCCAGCACAGCCCCGGGGCGAGGAAACACAGCACCGGCACCCAACGGTCCCGCACCGCGAAGCGGGTCGTCAGGCCCAGCACAAACAGCCCCAGCAGCGGTCCGTAGGTGTAGCCGGCAATCTTGAGCACGGTCGAAATCACCGATGCGTCGTTGAACGCCCGGAAGCCGAGGATGACCGCCAGCAGCACGGCCGCGAACCCGACGTGCACCCAATGCCGGCGCCGGGCCCGTGCCGCTTCGTCGAGGTCGGTCCGATCGTTGAGCCGCAGGAAATCGATGCAGAACGAAGTGGTGAGCGTCGTCAGCACCGAGTCCGCGCTGTTGAAGGTCGCCGCCGTGAGTCCCAGCACGAAGACCACCGACGCAAATGTCCCCAGCGAACCCAGCGCCAGCGTCGGGAACAGTTGGTCCGTCTTGGCGGGAATCGTGATGCCTTTCGCCTGCGCGTATTCGAACAGCAGCGTTCCAAGCGAGAGGAACAGCAGGTTCACCAGCACCAGCACCGGGATGAACGCGTAGATGTTCTTCTTGGCGTCCCGCAGCGACCGGCAACTCAGGTTCTTTTGCATCATGTTCTGGTCGAGCCCGGTCATCACGATGGCGATGAACGCGCCGCTGAGGAACTGCTTCCAGAAGTAGTTCGGCGCCCGCCAATCCCAGAAGAACGTCTCCGAGGTGGGACTGGCCCGGATGCGCTCCACCAAGCCGCCGGCCCCGATTCCCAGACCCTGCGCGATTGCCACCATCGACAAGGTGACCCCCAGCAGCAGGAACGTGGACTGGAACAGGTCGGTCCAAACCAATGTCTGGATGCCGCCGCGGTAAGTGTAAACCAGCATCAGCGCAAGAATCACGGCGGTCGTCAGCCCAAACGGCACCCCCAGCCGCTCGAAGACAAACGTCTGGAAAACATTCACCGCGAGGAACAGCCGGGCCGCCGCGCCCAGCGTGCGGGACAGGACGAAAAAGAACGCGCCCGTGCGTTGGGTTGCCGGCCCGAAGCGTTGGCCGAGGTAGGTGTAAATGCTCGTGAGATTGAGCCGGTAGTAGAGCGGCAGCAGCACTTCCGCGATCACCACGTAACCCAGCACGTAACCGAGCACGACCTGGAGGTAAGAAAAGTGCTTCGCGCCCACCTCACCGGGCACCGAGATGAACGTCACCCCGCTCAGCGAGTCACCGATCAGGCCGAAGGCAATGAGCCACCACGGGGAATTTTTGTTCCCGAGGAAATAACCCGCCTCGCTCGCCTTCCGACCGGTGACCCACGCGATGGCCAGCAGCATCGCGAAATACACCGCCACGCAGCCAAGGATAAGGACCGGACTCACGGCGGAAGGATTGGCCAAACAGATTTCGGAGGCGAACCCGGAGTTGGCCCTCAGCAGACCGCGAACACCGCTCCGGGCAACGGCGGCAATGCGCCGGGCAACTCCGCGGCCGCGGCGTCCAACACCGCCGCGCATTCGTCGGCGGGCAACCGGTGTCGTTGCGCCACCGCGTCCACCATGCCCGCGACGGCGTGGGCCGCGTAGTTCACCAAGCCTTGGCGCAGGGGCAGACTGAAGACGGCCAAGGTCACCCCGTAGACGAGCGGATGCCAGGCCCGCGCCTCGCCAGCCTCGACCGCGGCGGCGTAACGCTGGACGACCCGTTCATGGCGCAACGGCCGCAGCTTGTTCAACTGGCGAAGCCCCACGCGGAAACTTGCCTCGGCAAAGTCCGCGTTCCGGTGGTGCACGGTCCATTCCCGGTCCAGCGCGACCAGTTCCCGCGCCTGCCCCGCCCGCGCCAACTCCCAGGCGCGCAGGATCACCGGCCATTCCCGTAGGGCCAGCGTCTCCGCGGTATAAGCCCGGAGGAACGTCCGCAGCGCCGGCACGCTCGTCACTTCCGGCAACGTCGGCGCGACCAAAGTCAACGTGCCCGGCGCGGCCCCGGCCTGCTCGGCCAAGGCACGCACGTCGCCCAGCATGGCTTCGGATTCCACCGCCACGTCGCCGGCGATTGCTTGCGTGTCGCGCATCGTGGCGACGGTAGCGTCGGGACTGGCCGGCGCGAGCGGGATTTGGTTCGCTGGCCGCGTGGCATCGCAACTTTCGCACGTTTCGCCGACCGGCGAGGCTTCCATGGTCGACGTCTCGCACAAGCCGGCC
>JBIIUN010000565.1:0-2954 GCA_044339945.1 Kapaibacterium sp. (SeqCode) | reverse complement strand
GAACAGGAACATCGGGTCGCGCTGTTGCCGTCGGCGGCCTACCAACTCATCCGGCGCGGCCATCGCGTCGTGGTGGAACCGGGCGCTGGCGTGGGGGCGGGTTATCCCGACGCGGACTATGTTGCGGCGGGCGCGGAACTGGCCGAGTCGCACGCCGCCGTATTCGCGCAGGCCGACCTGATCGTGAAAGTGAAGGAGCCGTTGCCCGCCGAGTTTCCGCTGCTGCGCCCGGGGCAACTGGTCTTCACCTACCTGCACCTCGCCGCCAGCAAGCCGCTGACCGAGGCGTTGCTGAAATCCGGCGCGACGTGCCTCGCCTACGAGACGGTGGAGGTGAACCGCCGGCTGCCGTTGCTGGAGCCGATGAGCGAGATCGCCGGGCGCATGAGCGTGCTGGTGGGTGGTTATTACCTCGCGAAGCACCAGGGTGGCAGCGGCACCCTTCTGGGCGGCGTGCCGGGCGTGTTGCCGGGCAAGGTGGTGGTGCTCGGCGGCGGCGTGTCCGGGGTGAACGCGGCGCGCATGGCGCAGGGGCTCGGCGCCGACGTCACGATCCTGGAGGTGGACATTGAGCGGATGCGGTTCCTCGACATCACGCTGCACACGGCGCACACGCTGTATTCGAGCGAGGCACATCTGGTAGACCTTTTGCCGCAGGTGGATTTGCTGATCGGGGCCGTGCTGGTGCCCGGGGCGAAGGCACCCAAACTCATCAACCGCGCCATGCTGCGGAAGATGCGGCCTGGCAGCGTGCTGGTGGACATCGCGATCGACCAAGGCGGCTGCGCGGAAACGTCGCGCCCGACGACCCACCACGACCCGGTGTTCGTCGAGGAAGGCGTCATTCACTACTGCGTCGCGAACATGCCCGGCGCCTATGCCCGCACGGCGACGCAGGCGCTGACCAACGCGACGTTCCGCTACATCGAGACGCTGGCCGACCACGGCTTGGCCGAAGCGATCCGGCGTCAGCCGTCGCTGCTGGGCGGCATCAATGTGATGGCGGGCAAACTCACCAGCCGGCCGGTGGCGGAGGCGCATGGAATGGAGTTCACGGAGGCGAAGGAACTGTTGGCCGCTGCCTGAACGGACCACGCGTAAAATGGAATCGCCTTCACCCAACCTGCCCCCGCTCGTCCCCGGCACGCTCTACCTCGTTGCCACGCCGATCGGCAACCTGGAGGACATCACGCTCCGCGCCCTGCGGGTGCTGCGCGAGTGCGACGTCGTGGCGGCGGAGGACACGCGCCACACGGGGCAATTGCTGAAACACTTTGGCATCGGCAAGCCGTTGCTCAGCTACTTCATGTTCAACGAGGCGAAGCGGTCCGAGGAATTCGTCGGCCGACTGCGCCGCGGTGAGAAGATCGCGCTGGTGACCGATGCCGGTTCGCCCGGCATCAGCGATCCGGGCCAGCGGGTGGTCGCCGCCGCGGTCGCCGCCGGATGTCGCGTAGAGGCGATTCCCGGCGCCTGCGCGATGGTCGTAGGCCTGACCGCCAGCGGGTTGCCGACGGACGAGTTTCACTTCGCCGGGTTCCTGCCGCACAAGTCCGGGCAACGCGCCAATCGCCTCGCGGCGCTCGCGCGCCTGCCCGGCACGCTCGTGCTCTACGAGTCGCCCTTCCGTGTCGAACGGCTGCTGGAGGAATTGCAGGTCGCGATGCCGGAACGGCGCGTGGTGTTGGCGCGGGAACTCACGAAGAAGTTCGAGGAGTGGCTGCGCGGCACGCCGGCGGAGTTGGCAGCCCAGCTGAAGCTCCGTCCACGCAAGGGCGAGTTCGTCGTGCTGATCGAGGGCGGCTCCGGGAAGGCGGAAAGCGCGGC
The DNA here is from genome assembly GCA_044339945.1 of Kapaibacterium sp. (SeqCode). Lineage (GTDB taxonomy): Bacteria > Verrucomicrobiota > Verrucomicrobiia > Limisphaerales > UBA9464 > CAIWAH01. The sequence continues at coordinate 1,127 of JBIIUN010000565.1, read as the reverse complement.
GGCGGAAACGGAACTTTAACCCGGCGTCCGGCCTCGGGCTTTGACACCGGGGCATATGGTTCCCATCTTGGCGCCACCAATGAAGTTCGACATCTCGCAGCTGCTCGCCGACTGGGACTACCAGCCGGGGCAGGTCGTGGCCCGGCGGTTTGCGGGCGAAGACGGCGCCGAAAAGGTGCAGCTTCGCGTCGATCTGGGCGTGCTCCAGATGAATGTCGAGGGCCGGCCCGACGGCAAGCGGCCGATGGGCCACGACACGTGGTATGACTTCCATCTGGACCGGCTCGCGAAGCACCAGGAAGAGCACGGCAACGACGACGACTTCACGCTGGACGGCGAGGCCTGCGGCCGGCTGCAACAGGAGGCCATCCAGTTTCACCACCGTTACATCTGCTTCTTCCAGCTGGAGGACTTCGCCCTGGTCGAGCGTGACTGCGACCGGAACCTCGCGGTGTTCGAGTTCGTGGCCGAATACGCCAAGGGCGAGGAACTCGCGTGGTCGCTGCTCCAGTTCGTGCCGCAGTTGCTCATGATGCGCACGCGCGCCCGGGGCACCGCGCAGTTGAAGCGCAAGCGCTACACCGCTGCGTGCAAGGCCATCGAGGAAGGTGTCGAGGAGATCGAGAATTTCTTCCGCGACAACGAACGGGAAGACCTGCTGGAAAACAGCGGGGAGCTCGCGTCGTTGCGCCAGTGGCTGGGCGAGATCAAGGCCAAGCGTCCGCTGTCCGCGCTGGAAAAACTCCAGCGCCAGCTCGACGAGGCCATCCAGGTCGAGGACTACGAGAAGGCCGCCAAGGTCCGCGACCAGATGAAGAAACTCCAGGCCTCCGAATAACCCAGCCCCCCACCATGACGCTCGTCGAAAAGATCAACGCGGAACTCAAGGCCTCCATGCTCGCCCGGGATGCCGACCGCACCGGCGCCCTGCGGATGCTCAAGTCCGCCATCGGCTACGCCCAGATCGAGAAGAAGGTGGAACCGCTGCCCGATGCCGACACGCTCGCCGTCGTGCAGAAGGAGGCGAAGAAGCGCCGCGACTCCATCACGGAATTCGAACGGGGCGGCCGTGCGGAACTGGCGGCGAAGGAAGCGGCCGAACTCAAGGTGCTGGAAGAATTCCTGCC
>JBIIUN010000564.1:0-2964 GCA_044339945.1 Kapaibacterium sp. (SeqCode) | reverse complement strand
GGAAACCGTCTTGGCCACCGCGTGGCCGATCAGCGCACCGACGAGGTTGGTGAGGGCGGCCAGCAGGATGGCCTGCCGCGGCGTCAGCACCTTGGTCGAGACCACGGTGGCGATTGAGTTGGCCGTGTCGTGGAAGCCGTTGATGTATTCGAAGATCAACGCCACCAGCACCACCGTGAGCAGCAACGTCATGGCCGTGGGCTCAGGAGTTTTTCAGGACGATGTGGAAGATCACGTTGCCGGCGTCCCGGCAGCGGTCGATGACCTTTTCCAGGAGCTCATAAAGGTCCTTCAGCGCAATGACCCGGACCGCGTCATGATCCCCGGCATACAGGCCGCGGAGGAGGTCGATCATCAGGTTGTCCGCCGCCCCCTCGAGGTATTGCAGCTTGTCGTTCAGCTCCTTCACCGTGCCGAGGTTGGGTTTCCGCAGTTCGCCGACCAGCTTGACCAACGTGATGGTCGCCGATTCGAGCAACTCGGCCTGCCGGGTGAAGTCCGTCTTCCGCACCTGTTCGGGACACAGCAACAGCCGTTCCCCGAACTTCTCCAGGGTCTTGGGAATCTTGTAGAGCGCGTTGGCCAGCGACTCGATGTCCTCCCGTTCCAGCGGCGTCACGAAGGTCTTGGTCAACTGGGCCCGGATCTCCTGGGTGATCTGCTTGTCCTTCTTGCGCAGCAGGGCGAAGTCGTCCATCGAGACGGTGCGCGAGTCCGGGTTCAGCAGCATCTTGCGCATCAGCTGGACGCTCTCCTGCGCCTCGGCTGCCGACTTTTCGAGCAGTTCAAAGAAGATGTCATCGCGGCCGAAGAGTTTTTGGAGGGAGAACATGACGTGATCAGTTGCTGGGAAGCTCCGTCACGCCGATGTGTCGAATGTGGCGGTTTTGTTACGGTTGTGTGACAACCCCGCAGGCCGTCGCCGCCTCGGTTGGTTAGCCGCCGCTACCGGGGCTTGAGCCACCGGCGGAGATGGCTAGGCTGACGCAGTGCAGAATCCATTCGCCCACGGCAACTTCCGGGACCGGTCACGGCCGTTCATCGTGGTGGTGTTCCTGCTGGCAGGCCTGCTGGTTGCTGGCGGCATGCTGGCACGGCCGGCATGGCGGGCTTTCAAGGGTAAGCGGGCGATTAAGTTCGTAGCCCAAGCCCGCGTAGCGATGGCAGCGACCAATTTTGCGGTATCCAAGGCCAACCTCGTCGCGGCCTACGAGATGAGCCCGTTCCTGCCAGATGTCATCCGCGCGGCCGCCGAACACTACACGCTACTGGGGCGTCCAATCGGGCTGCAGCTCTGGGAGCAACTTGAGGGCACGGGCGAAATGAATACGGCCGACCGGATCAAGTGGTCCGGCCTCGCCCTCAATCACCGCTCATTCCAGGTCGTCAAGCAGGCACTCGCCCCGTTGGCCGCGACAAAATCGACGGATCCCGATGTGCTGCGAATCCTTTCCGGACTTTACGCCGCCGGGGGCAGGTTTGACGCCGCCCGGCAGGCTGCCCGAGCTGCCTGCCTGGCTCGACCGGATCGCTCCGACCTGCAGCTTCATCTGGCAAAGCTGGAGGCAGAGAGCGGTGAGCCTTCCGTCATGCAAGAGGGAGTGGGCAAACTGATGGCCTTGTTGGTTCGCCCGGAGCCGGTGGCTGGTCTGGCCGCGCTCATCCTGCTCAATCCGGAACGCACGAACGGGGTCAATCATCGTTTGGTCGCCCGGCTCGTGGAACGGATTCCCCTCTCCGATCCCGTGGTCGAACTCGTCAAGCTGGTGGTGCGGTGCCGGACCCTGCCGCCGGAAACGGTGCGCCCGATGGCCGCGGCCTTGCTCAAGGACCGGGACATCACCCCGAATTCCCCCCAATTCATGACCATCGTCCTGGGGTTGGTCTCGCTTCGGGAGTATTCCCTCGTGACCCAACTCATTCCGGAGGATCTGGCAGTAGGGGGCGAAGACCTCGGATCCATTCGGCTGGAGGCACTCTTCCGCCTCAACGACTGGGCCGGCGTGGAAAGCCTGCTGAACCGGCGCGCAGCGAAGGTCAGCAAACCGGTTGAAGCGACCTACCGGGCGATGGTGGCCCATTTTCAGGGCCATACGAACGAACTGGGCAACCTCTGGCGGGCGGCCATCGCCGCCAGCCAACGCAGCCCAGACTTGCTCGAGATCGTGGCCGAGCGCGCGGAATACACGGGCGCTTGGGCCGAGGCCACCCGTGCTTGGCGGGACATGCTTCCGTTTACCGACGTCGCGCCGCGGGCTGCCCGGGAGGTGCTCCGGCTGTCCGAGCGAACAAATGACAGGGAGGCAGCCCTCCAGGCTTACCGCCGACTGAGCCAGTTGTCGCCCGGCGACCCGGATCTCAGGCTCCAAGTCGCCCTGCACCAGTTGTTGGTAGGGGTCGATGAAATCGCCGCCCAGAAAACCCTCGCCGAAGGGGAGTCGGCCTTCACCTCGCCGGAACTGTATCGTGTGGCTGCGGCTTTGGCCGCCCTGCGACAGCGGCAACCGGATTCGGCGGTGCAAACGCTCGAAGGAGTGTCCCTCAGGACAAATTCCCCGTCACTATGGCGAGTCATCAAGGCGGGCGCCCTGGGAGCGGCCGGACTGCATGCGGACGCCCGGAACCTGGCGAAAGATATGGACCCAGGCCGCCTCTCGGCCCCGGAACTCGCCTTGGTCAAGGATTGGCTGCGATAGTTCGCCATTCGAAAACCCGGCCGATTTCCCGTCCGCCCACCATCCGCGGAAAGCCGAGCATCGCTCGACGCGCCAAATTGAGACACCGCAGGGAGTCCCTGCGCTTGACCTTGCGGAGTGGGCAAAGAAAATGCCGCCCTCTGGGCGGCTTCCGGCTAGCTCATTGGAACGATAACCTTAAACGGCACTCTGAAGGGAACGGCGGCGTTGCCAAACCGCCAAGCCGAACAAAACTACGCCCGCCAAAGCGGCCGGTTGCCAAGCCTCG
>JBIIUN010000123.1:0-11296 GCA_044339945.1 Kapaibacterium sp. (SeqCode) | reverse complement strand
TTCCCTTGGATCGCCACGGTGGACGCCTTCCAGCATTGGCTCTACACGCATCCGGAACACACCCGCGCCGAGCGCCGGGCCGCGTGGCTGGCGTTGATGGACCGCTTCAGTGGTGACGTGGATTGGTCCGGCTTCGAATCGGCGCGCGCCAATCTCTGGCACAAGCAACTGCACATCTTCCTCTATCCGTTCTACTACGTGGAATACGGCATCGCGCAGTTGGGAGCCTTGCAAGTGTGGGCCAATTCCCGCAGGGACCCGGTCCGGGCGCTGGCCGACTACAAGGCGGGCCTCGCGCTTGGCGGTTCCCGGCCCCTGCCGGAACTGTTCGCGAAGGCAGGCTGCCGGTTCGACTTCAGCCGCGAGACGCTGAAGCCGCTGACCGAACTCGTGCGGGGCGAACTCGCCAAACTGGACTGACCGACGTGAGTCCAGAGCCCTCCAACGACCGTCCGCCGGCCCCGCCGGTCACCACCACACTGATCGTCATCAACGTGCTGGTGTTCCTGTGGGAATACCGGCTGCCATATCTCCAGAAGCTCTCGCTGCTGCACCAGTATGGGTTGCTGTTGTCGACCGTGCAGCAAGGCATGTGGTGGCAATTCCTATCGTATCAGTTCCTGCACGGCGGGCTGTTGCATTTGCTCTTCAACCTGCTGTTCCTGCATTCCATCGGGCCGCTGCTGGAGCAGACACTGGGCGCGCGCCGCTACCTCGGTCTGTATCTCGTCAGCGGGGCGTTTGGCGGCGGGTTGCACGTGCTGGTGGCGTGGCTGTCCCCGGGCCACTTCACCACCACGGTCGTGGGCGCCTCCGCCGGTCTGTGTGGCATCTTGGCGGCCGTCTGCGCCCTCTATGCGGAGGAGAAGGTGGACGTGAAGCTCTTCTACGTGATCCCGCTGCGGATGCGGGCCAAATTCCTCCTGCTCGCCGTGGCGTTGGTGACGATGGGCGGAGCCCTGTTCCCGTTCGGCAACGTCGCGCACCTGGCCCATCTCGGCGGCCTGGTGGGCGGCCTGGTCGCGCTGAACTTCATGGACGTGAAGCCGCTGCCGCCGGTGGACGACCCGGTGGTTGAACAACCCCGCCGTTGAAATGGTCCGCCACCTCACTAGCTTGCCACCGTGTTAAGTGATCGCGACTACATGCGGGACTCCGACGAGCGGCCGCCGCTTTCGATGACGGTGCGGCTGATGATCGCCTTGGTCGCCGTGTTTGCCGTCGTCCAGATTGCGATGGTCTATTTGAACGGCCGCTGGCTGGAATACCTGCCGCTGAGCTACGACGGCCTGCGGCGCGGTTTTGTCTGGCAGTTGCTGACGTTCCAGTTCGTCCACGTCGGCCTGTTTCACCTCGCGGGCAACCTGCTCGGGCTTTGGTTCTGCGGTCGCTTTGCCGAACACGTGTTGGGTCGCGGTCGGTTCCTCGCGTTCTACCTCGGCACGGGCGTTGTGGGCGGCCTGTTCCATGTGGCGCTGGCGGCGGCGCTGCCGAAGGTCTTCGGTGCGCCGGTTTACGGGGCGTCGGCCGGGGTGATGGCGCTGGTGGCGCTCTTCTGCCTGCTGCAACCGGAGGCCGAGTTCCTCTTCATGTTTGTGGTCCGGATCAAGGCAAAGGTCCTGCTGATCGTGGAAACGGCCATCGCGTTGTTCTTCACGCTGGTTCCCTCCGATCCCGGGGTGGCCCACGCGGCGCATCTGGGCGGCATCGTCGCCGCAATCGTCTTCTTCCGGTTGCGGTGGCACGACGAGATGATGCCGTTGCCCGGAGCGGATTGGTTTGGCCGCATCAAGTCGTTGTTCCGCCGTCAACCGGTTCGCCGTCCCCAACCTTCGTTGGCCCGCAAGCCGGTGGAAAGCCGCCGCGAGCCGGCCAAGGTCATCGAAGTTACTCCGGAGGAATTCATGGCGCGCGAGGTGGATCCCATCCTGGAAAAGATCGCCGCGCACGGCATTCACAGCCTGACCGCCCGCGAAAAGGAAACGCTCGAACGCGCCCGTTCGAGGATGTCCAAGCGGTAAGACCTCCGGCCCCGCCGCTACTTTCGGGCGGCAATCCAGAGCGGCGTCACCCCGTTGTCCCAGCGCGGGCGCAACACCCGCACCTCCCGGAAGCCGGCACGCTTCATTTCGGCTTCGAGCAGCGGCCGGCTCATTCCGATCTCGTGCGTGTTCGTCAGCCGGGAGATGCGGTAGCTCACAAACGTGTGCAATCGGTTGGGTTCATCCGCCACCAGGAGCCATCCCCCAGGCTTTAGGCAGCGAAACGCCGCATGGATCGTCTGGCGCCAGTCGAAGGCGTGGTGCAGGGCTTCGAAGACAAACACCCCGTCAAAGTCCCGCGCCGGGGCGACGACCTCGTCCACCGTCTCCATGGGTCCCTCCTTGAAACTCAGGCGAACTTCATCCACGCCCCGGGCCCGCAGGGCCGTGATCCGCTTTTCGGCGAGACCAATTTCATCCGGCCCGATCGAGGTTCCGAGCACGTGATAACCGGCAATCGCGAGAAACTCTGACATCCAGCCGCATCCGCACCCCAATTCGAGCAGGCGCGCCCCGGGCCGGAGTTCCAACGCCTCCAATTCCCGCCACAGCCGGGTGAACTTACCGATGTAGGTGGCGAAATTGTTCGGGTCCCAGAAGGGCTTCTGCACGTGGCCCGCCAGCACGACTTCCCGCTTCGCACCGGGCATGGAAGAGTAGTAGTCGCGTTCCGCCGCGTAGGCCTTGGCCTGGTCGGCGAAGGTGGGAGGAAACAGGCCCGCCGAATAGTCCTTGAGGATCAGATAAACACCGGCGGATAGCTTTCCGACCTTGGACAGCGGCAGGAAGTAGTTCTCCCAGTTCCGTTGCATCAGGTGGCGCCCGTGGCTCAGGAGAAAGCTGTCCGCCACCCAGCCGGCAAAGCGGTGCGTCCAGCCAGGGGAAAAGCCGCTCGGGGGAGAGTAATGTGCGGGGGAAGCCATGCACTAATCGCGGTGTAAATACGGAGCACCGGTGTGGTTGTCACCAAGATTAGGGCCGCCGACCCTCGGCTCGCGTCTTTCGCTCGATCCGACTTCCGCGGGTTTAGTTTCAGCGGGGCGAGGCCAGGTTTGTTCCCGATCAGCGGCGCTCCCCTCGATTCGTCCCGGCACACTTCTCGTCCGGCTTTTTTGTTGTTTGCCGCGGGCGCTTGGGCCATTAACCGCGCCTTCTTTCGCGATGGCACTCATTGTTCAGAAGTATGGCGGAACCTCGGTGGCCAACCCCGAGCGGATCAAGAACGTGGCGCGCCGCGTGGCGAAGTATCGCGCGCAGGGTGACCAAGTGGTGGTCGTGGTCTCCGCCATGAGCGGGGTGACCGACAACCTCATCAAACTGGCCAAGGAGATCGTTTCCCTCCCAGCAGAACGCGAGATGGACATGCTCCTCGCCACCGGCGAACAGCAGACCATCGCCCTGACCGCCATCGCGCTGCATTCGCTCGGACTCAAAGCCGTTTCGCTCACGGGCGCCCAGGCGGGCATCGTTACCGACGGCGTCCACACCAAGGCCAAGATCCAGAACATCACGCCCAAGCAGGTCCACACGCTGCTGGATGCCGGCAATGTCGTCATCGTGGCCGGCTTTCAGGGCCAGACCGACGAGGGCCAGATCACCACGCTCGGCCGCGGCGGCAGCGACCTCACCGCCATCGCCCTTGCGGCGGCGCTCAAGGCGGACCTTTGCCAGATTTACACCGATGTGGACGGCGTTTACACCGCCGACCCGCGCATCGTTCCCGGCGCGCGCAAGCTGCCGGAGATCGCCTACGACGAGATGCTCGAACTGGCCGGTTCCGGCGCCAAGGTCATGCAGCTCCGTTCGGTCGAGTTTGCGAAGAAGTTCAATGTCATTTTCGAAGTCCGCTCCAGTCTCAACGAGAATCCCGGCACCATTGTGAAAGAGGAAACCAACAGCATGGAGGGCGTCGTGGTCCGCGGCGTCTCCCTCGACAAGAACCAGGCCAAGGTCACGCTCTTCGGCGTGCCCGACCAACCCGGCAAGGCCGCCCGCATCTTCCGCGCCCTCGCCGACGCCGCGATCAACGTGGACATGATCGTGCAGAACGTCAGCCACGCCGGCGGCGCCCCGGCCACCGATCTCAGCTTCACGGTGGACAAGCCGGACCTGCTCAAGGCCAGCAAGGTCATCGAGGGGCTCAAGGCGGAGATTGGCTTCAAGGAGTCCGCGACCGACGAGTCCATCGGCAAGCTTTCCATCGTCGGCGTGGGCATGAAGAGCCACTCTGGCGTGGCGGCGAAGATGTTCGACGTGCTCGCTCAGGAGAGCGTGAACATCGGCATGATTTCCACCAGCGAGATCAAGATCAGCGTGGTCATCGAACTCGCCAAGGGTGAGTCCGCGATGCGCGCGCTGCACACGGCGTTCATCGGCTGATCCTCCGGTCGAACCAGCCCCGCTGCCCTGATCGGCGCGGGGCTTTTCCGTCGCTGTGTCTCGCCTTCCCGAAGCTTGCTTCGACTGCCGTTTGCCGTCTCCTTTCGCGCCGTGAACCGACCGGCGTGGAAACTCGCTTGGCTGCTGCGGGCCGTGGGTGCCTTGGACCTGCTGTCCCTCCTCGCGGTCGTCATGCCTCGCGAATGGCACGACCGGGCCCATGCGCTCGCCGGCTTGGGGGCGCTGCCGGAATCCCCCATCGTCATCTACCTGGCCCGCTCGGCGTCGGCCCTTTACGCGGTTTACGGGGCACTGCTCCTGTTTCTGGCGAGCGATGTCGTCCGGCATCGGCCGGTGATCCGGTTCCTGGCGTGGGCTGCCCAGGTCCACGCGCTGGTGCTCGTGGGCATCGACTGGTCGGCCGGACTGCCGGTGTGGTGGCTGCTGGCGGAGGGCGTGGGTTATGCCGGGTGGGCCGGACTGGCCCTTTGGTGGTCGCGGCCCGAGGATTCCCAGTGAGGCGTTCAGATGCCGGTTTCGCTTTGGCGTCTCCGCGCTAACGTCCGCACGTGGCGAGCAAGTTTTACGTCGAAGGCGACGCGCGGGCGGCACGGGTGGAAGACCTGTTCGCCACCATCGCGCCGCGCTACGACCTCATCAACGACCTCCAGAGCTTCGGCCTGCACCGGCTCTGGAAACGTCGCCTGATCCGCCTCGCCGGCATCCGTCCCGGCGAACTCGCCCTTGATGTCTGCTGCGGCACCGGGGACGTCGCGTTCGCGCTCGCGGCCGCCGGGGCGACGGTGACCGGATTCGACTTCAGCGAACCGATGCTGGCTGTGGCCCGGAATCGCGCCCGGGCCGTGGCGCCCGGCGCGTCGCCGGTCTTCCAGCAGGGCGACGCCCTGAACCTGCCGTTTGCCGACGCCAGCTTCGACGTGGTGACCATCAGCTACGGGCTCCGCAACTTGGCCGATTTCGACCGCGGCGTCCGGGAACTGTCCCGGGTTCTCCGGCCAGGCGGACGCCTGCTGGTGCTCGACTTCGGCAAACCCGACAACGCGTTTTGGCGCTGGGGTTACTTCCAATACCTCCGCTGGTTGGTCCCTATCTTCGGCCGGCTTTTCTGCGGCGACGGCGACACCCACGGCTACATCCTGGAGTCGCTGAAGAAGTATCCGGCCCAGCGCGGCGTGGACGCCAAACTCGCCGAACTCGGCTGGTCGGAACGCCGCGTGGTCAACCTGCTCGGCGGCGTGATGGGGATCAACTACGGCCGCCGCGCCGCCTGAACGCATAGGCAACAAACGAACCTAGGCCGCAGAATCGGTAGCCCGGGTCCACGTAATGCCCGATCACGTAGAAGGCGAAATAGTAAGCCCGACAGAACGCCCAGACGGTGATCGCCAGCAAGACCGCACTGCGTAGGGACCGCGTCTCCAGCAGGACAATCGCGCCGGCGGCAACGCCGAGGAACAGGAACAAAACGCCCTTCGTCCAGATGGCGGTGGAACTCGTCAGGTCTTTCATGGCGAAGGTGGCGCGTGGGCGGTCGGTCGGTCCGAAAAGTGCGGCGTCCGTTGGGTTCGCCCCGTTGGGCTCTTGTTTCCCTCGCCGGTCGCCGCCGCTACGATCCGTCCGAAGATTGGACACCGTGAACGCCATTTCGTTTCGTTTCCTCGCCTCACTCGTGGCCTTGGGCCTCGTCGCCGCCGGCCTCGGTTGCCAAACGACCTCGGACCGGGTGCCGGCCGAATGGCGCGCCTGGCAGCGCAAGCGCACGGACTCCATCGGCGGCACCAATGGCTGGGCCACGCTGGTGGGGCTGCATTGGCTGGCCGAGGGCGTCAATACGGCCGGCACGGCGCCGGGCCATGACGTCGAGTTTCCGGCGGGCCGGGCACCGGCGGAGGTGGGCCGCTTCGTTCGCCGGGGCAAGTCGGTGGAGTTCTTCGCCGTGTCCGGTGTGCCCGTGCAGTTGGCTGGCCGCCCCACCATGGCCGCGGCGTTGCACGGCGATGAGAACGGCGAACCCTCGGTTCTCTCGGTGGGTGGCTTGCGAATCTTCGTCGTGATTCGCGGCGAACGGGTGGGCCTGCGAGTGAAGGACGCCGAGGCACCCACGCGACGGCACTTTCGTGGGCTTGATTGGTTTCCCTACGATCCCGCCCAGCGTATGGTGGCGAAGTTCGTTCCTTATCGTCCGGCCAAACGGCAGTCGATGCTCGACGTGACGGGAGCCGCGACGGAGGAAGTTTGCCCCGGGGCGCTGGTCTTCACGCTGGCGGGGCAGGAGCTGCGCCTGGATGCGCTGGAGGACCGCGAGGCCGGCGACTTGTTCCTGCTGTTCCGCGACGCCACCAGCGGGAAGGCGACCTATGGCAGCGGCCGCTACCTGCACACGCCGTTGCCGGATGCGGCGGGGAACGTCGTGGTGGACTTCAATTTCGCCTACAACCCGCCGTGCGCCTTCACCGGCTTCGCGACCTGCCAATTGCCGCCGCGCCAGAATTGGCTGCCCGTCGAGATTCGGGCCGGCGAGAAACGCTACGCCGGGGGGCACTGACCGTTGGCCAACGCCGCGCGCAGGCCCGCCAAACGGCGTCGTTGCCGGCCGTCGGGGCCGAAGTTTTCCGGCGCGAGCCAGGCCTCAAACGCGGCTTTGGCGACGGCCCATTCCGAATCCAGCAGCGAATACCACGCGGTGTCGCGGTTGTGGCCCTTCACGACCGCGGCCTGACGGAAGAGTCCCTCGAAGGTGAAGCCGAGCCGCAGGGCCGCCGCGCGGGAGGGTTCGTTCAGGGAATTGCATTTCCATTCGTAGCGCCGGTAGCCGAGGCCGATCGCGTGGGCCATCAGCAGATACATCGCCTCGGTGGCGGCCGGCGACCGTTGCAAGGACGGCGCGTAGGCGAGATGGCCCACCTCGATGGAACCGTTCGCGGGATCAATCCGCAGGTAGCCCGCCATCCCCAGCGCCCGGCCGGAAACAGCGTCCACGATGGCGAAGAGCAGCGGATCCTGCCCCAGCCAGTGCCGCTCCATCCAAGCGCGGTAACTGGCCAGGTCGGCAAAGGGCCCGTAAGGTAGGTAGGTCCACATCCGCCCGTCATCGGGGGCGTTGGCCGCGTGGAGTTCGGCGGCGTGCCGGTCCGGGTTGAGTCGCTCCAGCCGGCAGAACCGCCCTGCCAAGCTAACCGCTCCGGGAAACGGTGGCGGCTGCCACCCGGGAAGCGGCGTTCCCAGGCACTGCCCGAAAGCGTTCACGCCCGGAGTCATGGCCGGCTTCAGGAGCCTTGCTCCGGTTCCAAGGGCAGTTCGGGCGCCGTCGGCTCGGCTTCGGCGGCCGGTTCCGGCACTTCCGCCGCGGGGGCGGGAGCGGGCTCATCCTTGTGCAGGGCGACGAGGATGCGCCGCACGGGCTGGCTCTGATACGAATAACCGGCCGCGATGGTGCCGGCGATCTTGGTGCCGGGCGCGGGGTCCTTGCCGTCCGGCGTCTGGTGATACCGGGCGTCGTATTCGTCGCCCGGCCGGGCCTCGTGCGCGACCAGGCCTAGGCGGCGCACGGTGTCGAGGCAGGCGGCGCGGAACTGGCCGATCTGCTGGACGACCGGCTGCTGCCCGCTGCGGACGGCGGCGCCGAAGAGCGCGAAAACGTGGTCGAGCAGGTGAACCATGACCTGGAGGAAATCGCCCTCACCGCGGCGAAGCTTGTCCACCTCCAGGCGCAGCGTCTGTTTCTCCTGGTCGTTGGCGCGCTGGATGAACTCGGCGAAGGCGCGGGCCTCGTTGCTCATCTTGCCGGCGAGTTCCGAGGCGCTGGCGACGGTTTTGCCGGAGATTTCCTGGACGTTCTGCCACTGGCCCGTGGCGGCGGCGATCTGGTTCGCGAGCGTGGCCAACTGGTCAATCTGCTGGGCAGCCTCGGCGAGGTTCGCCTGCTCCCACAGCTTCACGGCGGCCGAGTGGTCGCGCAGGAACGGGGTGATCGCCAGCCAGGCGCCGGCGACGATGCAACCCACGCCGAGCGCGAGTGGCACGTGGGGCACGGGCCAGGGATTGGTGTGCAGGATGAACGCACCGGCCCCGACCAACAGGGCATCACCCAGCAGGAAGGGCCATTTGCTGATTTTGGGGGCTTCCGGAATCGGCATGGCCGCAGACTGGCCGAAGGCGCCCCCGGTCGCCAAGGGTTTAGCGGCTTGTTCAAACCGGCGTCTCTAGGGCAGAAGGCTCAATCCCTAGTTTTCAACGTATTCGAAGGAGAGGCTACCACGAAGCCGTAGCCGGCTGGCAGCCGGCAGGGTCCCGATACCGCCACGCCCCGCTCCCCGGAGCACATGCACGCAGGTTGAACGCCTGCGCTACCCGGCCGGGGGGCGCATCCCTTCACCTTGGCAACTGGGGCGGGCGCGTGCTGTAGCTGCGGACGTAAGTCCGTGGGCACGCCTGCCACCGACTCACGTCGGCAGCTACCGGGGGGCTTCAATCGCCTGCTCAGCCAAGGTGGAAAGAAGCACCTAGCTGGCAGATCGCGTTCAACTCGGACGGCCGTTTACAGGGGCGGAAGGTATTGGTTCCCATTCATGCTGAAATCCTGCGGCAGAATTGGGCGAGATGGTTCTCGGGGCTCCAGTCGGACTTCCCAGGCTGCGGCTCGTGTTGGATCCAGCAGACGGAGGTGCTCACCATGGTCAAGCCGAGCGCCAGGGCCATCTGGAGGCGGTGCGACTAGCGCTCCCGCGGGATGAGCGTCGGATGCAGTTCGCCGCTTTGGATGGGAAATTCGGCAGCCGTGAGTGACAAAGCATCGAATACTGCGACCAACGAAGCGCAAAGCATCCACACGAACGTGAGACATCTGAGCATGTGCGGACCATCATTCTTTGTCCGAAATGCGCGACACCCTTAATGCCTCTCGTAGTTCTGAATAAGTGACTGTTGCGACAAGTGCGACGAAAGAAACCGCACACAAACCGAATATCGATACGATTAATGCGGAAGTCATTACGCCCGGCAACAAGACGGCGTTGCTAGGGTCTTTCGGATCTACATGGACTGTAACGCTAGCTCCATTTGTCAGTCGTGCCAGCTTAGCGCGATCCTTGCCGGGCATTCCATAGCATAACCTGTCGCTTGTGTGCTCATTGCCATTGAATGAATACACATAGACGAGCTGCAACCTTCCAACGCCACGACCAGTTCCACCAAGCTGTTCGAAGGATGTGATGGTCCCGGGCACCTCTTGCCATGTGCCAGATTTCGCCCCCCACATCCACCATTTGATCCCGAAGGCGAGACACACAGCGGATATTGTAAACAAGAAGACAAGCGCTGCGATTGCTGAGATCGCGTTATCTTTGCTCATGTTATGTGAATGGGTTGCAAAACTCTCCAAGTCTGCCATCGGGCAAGTCTGCACGCGCACGCTGTTCCGCTAATTGGTATCGGTAGGTGAATGCAATCAGATTTCCCATGGCGGCCCGCCAAACGCGTCCGCGCTTCAAGCCTTCGGCTCCCACCCGCGGCGGTATTCCCGGCCCCAGAGCTTCTTCGCGGCGCGGTTGCCGACGAGTTGCCGCGTCGCCGGATCGCAGTTCACGGTCTGGCCGGTGCGCCAGGCGAGGTTCGCGAGGTGGCAGAGCAGGGTGCTCTTCTGGCCCTCGGCGATCTCGGAGTTCAGTTTCGCCTCGCCGCGGATGGCTGCGACGAAGTTCGCGAAATGCAGCGTGTCGTCCCATTTCCCGGCGCCTTCCGCCACGACCTGTTTCTTGGCATCGAACTGCTTCCAGCCGGCGTCGAGCAGGAGCAGCGAGCCGGCGTCGCCCTGGAACACGACGCCGAAGCCGGTGCCTTCCTGGCCGCGCGGATGGCAGCTGTGCGCTTCCCACGTCGCCGAACAGGTGCCGAAGTCGAAGGTGGCCAGCGTGGTGTCGGGCGTCTCCTGGTCGTCCTGGAAAAAGTAGCGGCCGCCGGCGCACGTCACGCGCTGCGGGCAATCCACGCCCAGACCCCAGCGGGCGAGGTCGAGCGAGTGCGGGCCGTTGTTGGCCAACTCGCCGCCGCCCCAATGCCAGCGCCAGTGCCAGTTGTAGTGGACCACGTTGTCGAGGTAGGGCCGTTCCGGGGCCGGTCCTTGCCAGAGTGAATAATCGAGCCACTCCGGCACCGGCGCGGGTTGGCCGCGGCCGATGGTGCCGCGGTCGGCGGCATACCACGCGCGGGCCGAGCGAACCTTGCCGATGGCGCCGGAATGCAGCCGCGCCATGGCGTCGATGACATGCGGCCAACTGCGTCGCTGGTTGCCCATCTGGACGAGGCGGCCGTGCTTGCGGGCCGCGGCGACCATGAGTTCGCCTTCGCGGGCGTTGTGGCTGCCGGGCTTCTCGACATAGACGTGTTTGCCGGCCGCGCAGGCGAGGATGCTGGCCGGTGCGTGCCAATGGCTCGGCGCGGCGATGGACAGGGCGTCGATCGTGCGGTCGTCGAGGATGCGCCGGAAGTCGGTCACGATCAGGGGGCGCTTGCCGGACTTCTTCTCGACGAGGGTGGCCGCCTTTTCGGCGGCACGACGGTCCACGTCGCACACGCAGGCAACCTCGGCATTGGGCGAAGCGAGGTAACCGTTCACGTGGGCTTCCCCGCGGTGGAGTCCCATGACGGCGATCCGCACCCGGTTGGACGGCGCGGCTTGGCCAAAGATGCGGGGCAGGGTGGCGATGGCAGCGGTGGCGAAAGCGGCCTGGTGGACAAAGGTCCGGCGGGTGACGGAGTGGTTCATGGCGAGTGCGCTGAGCGTGCGCCGGGCGAACGGGGCGCGTAAAGCGCCCCGCATGGGTGAGTTCGTCTGAACCCTCGTGGAACTGGCCCGA
>JBIIUN010000563.1:0-2974 GCA_044339945.1 Kapaibacterium sp. (SeqCode) | reverse complement strand
GGCGGCGTGTTCATCGCCGGTGCCGTCATGGTCGGCCTCTGGCGGCAGCATTCGCGCCGCGCCTGACCGCACGCCGTCCGCTTGCGTCTTGCCATCGCCGCGCCCACCCACGTCCGCCGCCGCCCGCGACGTAGCCGCCGACGTCAGTCGGTGGCAGTCCGTCGCCCGCGCCGCCGAAACCCACCGCCACGGACTCACGTCCGCGGCTACGGGTGCGTTCTTCCAGGTTCGCGTGGTGGCGCCGTGACGGGTTTCGCGGGCCTCACGGAACAGCCATTAGCCCGAGGGGCAGCCAACCGTCGGGCCCCGGGTTCGGATACCGGTTCGCAAACCGGAGCGGTTTTCCGCCCTTCAACGGGTTGGCGACCCCGACGGAAAGCGCAATCTCGCCCACCGCGGTCCCGGGCAGCATGACCGTGGCGGTGCCGGTGGTCGTGCTGCCGGGAAGCAAGCTCCGGAGCGCGACGGAGACACCGGCCGTGTGTTCGCTGCCGGCCGCATCGCGGACCCGGAGTTGCACCGGCCAGTCCGCATAAAGCGGCGCGACGCCCCGATTGGTGATCGTCACTGTGAAGTTCAGCGCCCGTCCGGCCAGCTTCGCGGACGCCTCCAGCACCTGGAACTCGTAGCCGAGGCTTCGCGCGGCGGCCTCGGCGCGTTCGCGTTCGGCCGGGGGCATCGGTCGGGACGTGCTGGTGTCCATCAGCCACGTGGCGTGGGTTTCGGTGACGCAGCGGGCGAACTCCTGGCCTTCCTGACAGCCAGCCTCCTTCCATAGGCAGGGCCAGAGCTCGGGCCGGATTTCACCGCCGATCGGGGCGGTGCGCCAACGTTCCATCGCGGTTGGCCCCGCCTGGCGCAGGGCCGCGAGGTAGAACCAACTGTCGCTCTTGCGCCCCGTTTCCAGCGTCGCCCAGCCGAACGAGTCGTCGTGGTAGCCGAAGTTGCGCCGATGATTGGCCGCGTGGGCGTAGTCCGACTCACCCGCCGGATACCGGAGCAGCACGGGAGTGCGGTGAAACGCCGCCTCGTAGGCATCCATGACCTCCGTCTGCACCGCCTTCGAGGCAAACCACTCCGAATGCGGATAGCAGTGCCACTCGCCCCAGGAGCCCAGCAACCCCGCCGTGATGAAGCCCAGCCGCGGATCGCCGTCGTAGCGGGCGCCCAGGGCGGCGATAAAGTTCGTGAGCGCCGCGCGCAGGCACGGATCCTCGTAGTCCGGCGTGTGGTCGAGCGCGGGTGGCAACGGCTGCGTGTTGGTGTTGGTCCAGGCCCGCAGCGTGAGTCCCGCATCCAGCAGATACTTCGGCACGCCGCTGGGTTTGCGGGGATATTCGAGATAGACCCGGAACACCGTCTGGCAACCGCGGGAGGCGATGTCGTCCAGCAAACGTTCCAGCGGCGCCCAGTCGAACTGCCGCGGCCCGGTCATCAGCGAGGCGAGCGGCAGGTATTGGAATTCCAGTGAGTGGGGAAACTCCTTTCCTGGCCCGGCGTAGGGGACGAAGCCCTTCAGCGGATTGTCAGCCGGGGCGGGCGCGTATTCCGGCCGGAACACGGTCGGGGCTTCCTCGGCCGCGCCGGCGGCTGAAGGCGCAATGGCCATCGCCGCGACCAGCATCGACCGCAGAAGGCAAAGAAGGAGGCTCATGGTTTCCAGCGGTAGATGAGGCTCTTGGCCTTGTAGTTTTCCTCCACGAAGACGAGGTATTCGCCGGTGCTGCGCTTGAAGGCATTGATGCCGGTCAGCAGGTCGATCCAGCCGGTGTTGGCTACGCCGCCCACGCTGGGGCCGGGATCGAAGGAACCGACTTCCGCGCCGTCGCTCAGGCGGTTCACCCACACTTTGTCGCGGGCCTTCCAGCCTCCAGTGAAGGCGTAGTTGCCGGCCGCCGTCACGCAGCCCGCCTCGCCGCCGGCGCCGGGCACGAAGGAGACGGTCTCGCGATTCCCGGCGAGGTAACCCCGGCAGATAAACACGCGGCGGATGTGCCGCATGCTGGGTTCGCCTTTTTCGTCCTGACCTTCCTCGCCGATGACGAGCGTGTCGCTTTCGTCGAGGTAACAGACGCGGGCGACCGTGCCGACGCCCTTTGGCTTGTTGAGGACGGTGACCTTGTCGGCGGAATAGATCGGGTTTCCCTGCGCATCAAGGCCCTGGAAGTCGTAGCGGAAGAGTCCGTAGGCCATCCAGATGTTGCCCTTCTTATCCACCCAGAACGGACCGGGCTTCACGTGGTCGGTGTTCGCCGCGAACTCATTCGCCTGGTAGTCGCCGTCGCCGTTGGTGTCGCGCCAGATGCTGGTGCCGGCGGGTTTGTTCGGCGGCCACTTGAGGTCGGTGTTGTAGAGCCCATTGCCCCACTGAAGGATCAGGCCGGAGGGAACCGCGATGCCGCCATCGAAGCGGAAGATGTTGATGAAGTTGCTGGCGAACATGCCGCCGACAAAGAGGAAGCGGCGGCCGTTGAGGTAAACGATCTGCGGGGAAGTCAGCCCGTGTTCGCCTTGCTGCTTCACGTGCATGAGCCCGCGCGGATCGTTGGGATAGCGATGGCGGTGCAGCGTGTAGCCGACCCACTTCGAATCGCGCCCGGGCGGCTGCGACCAGTCCATGGCGTAGCGCTCCTGGATGCCCCAGACGGTCGCCGCATCGTCCGCCGGATCGGCCGTGGCGACGTCGCAGAAGAATTCGCCGTGCAGTTCCCAGCGTAGTTTGCCGTCTGGCGCGAAGGAGCGGAGCACGGAACCCTGCTCGCTCATCGCGACGTAGAGGTTTCCTGCCGCGTCCATGCCGAGTCCGCGGATGCCCCAGAACTTCGTCGGGGTGATCTCCCCGGGCGTTCCCGCCGCGATGCCGCCGCGTTCGCCGAAGGCCTTCACCAGCTTCGGCTGCTTCACGTCCGCGACGTCGTAGAACAGGACCTGCTGACGCGGGCCGGTCCCGGAATCGGCGATCATCAGCGAGCCA
>JBIIUN010000121.1:0-11320 GCA_044339945.1 Kapaibacterium sp. (SeqCode) | reverse complement strand
GTGACGCGTTTCATCGGGTAGGTGGTCATGGGACTTCGCGGGGAAAAAGGTTCAACGGCGATGGAGCCATTCGGCGGCGGCGAAATAGAGCGGCAAACCCAACGTGAGGTTGAAGGGAAAGGTCACGGCCAGGGACGCGGTGAGGTAGTAGGTTGGATTCGCCTCCGGGAGGCTGAGGCGCATCGCGGCCGGGGCCGCGATGTAGCTGGCGCTGGCGGCCAGGACGGCCATCAGGGTCGCGCCGCCGACGCCGAGACCGACCGCCTGGCCCAGCCAAGCGCCCGCCAAGCCGTTGATCAGCGGCGTCACGACGCCGAAGGCCAGCAGGAAGAAACCGACCTTGCGCAGGTCGCCGAACCGCCGGGCCGCAACCATGCCCATCTCCAGCAGGAACAGGGACAACACACCTTGGAACGGGGTCACGAAGAAGCCCTCCGTCATCACGTAACCACGCTTGCCGCTGACCCACCCGATCACGAGCGCCCCGACGAGCAGCACCACGCTGCGGCCCAGCGCCGCCTCGTGCACGGCGCGCCGGAGGGCGGGCCCGACCGAACCGCCCGGCCCCAGGTTGCCCAGCCGTCCCAGCACCACGCCCACGATGATCGCCGGTGCCTCCATCACCGCGAGGAACGCCGTGGCGTAGTCCTCATAGGGCGTGTTGACCTGCTTCAGGAAATTGGTCGCGGCGATGAAGGTGACGGCGCTGACCGAGCCGTAGTGGGCGCTGATCGCCGCCGCGTCGGCCGGCGAAAGCCGGCCCGCAAACCGCAGCACCGGGTAGGTCCAGAGCGGGATGATCGACCCCATGCCGAGCGCCGCCAAGGCCGGCAGCCACACGGCTCCCAGTCCGGCCTCCCGGATGGCCACGCCGCCCTTGAAGCCGATCGCGACCAGCAGGTAGATGGTCAGCGTCACGTAGAGCGGCTCGGGCAGCTTCAGGTCGCTCTTGGCCACGGTGGCAAACACCCCGAGCGCAAAGAACAGGACCGCCGGGGAAAGCAGGTTGGCCGCGAGGGCCGGAAGCAGGTCGAGATTCATTCCGCCGCGTCGCCCGAAGGCCAGCTTCCGGCGGCGCGGCGTCAAGGGTGGCGGAGGAAAGCGCCCCGCGCAAACGGCCTACTTCTCCTGCGGATAGAGCAGCACGCGGTCGTGCACGAGCAGGACCAGGTCGTTCTTCCCGTCGCCGGTCACGTCGGCCACGACCGCCTCGCGGGGCTCCGAAGCCTCGTTGCGGCGCTGGCGGAACGTGCGTTCCTCGAACACCGGCCAGCGGTTGCCCGGCGTCAACTGGTGGGGCGGCTCGAACACCACGAGGTCCACGTAGGCGCGGACGGTTTCGAGGAACACCAGGTCCTTGCGGCCGTCGCCGTCGAGATCGCCGCTGGTCACGTCGCGGAGGAAGCCGTCCTTGATCGGCGTCTCGTAGCCGTCGAGTTCGGTGAATTCCCACTGCTCACCCGAGAAGCGTTTCCAGGCGACCGAGTTGCCGCCGAGGAAGGCGATCGTGTTGGCCTCCTTCGTGCCCAGGCCGATCGGGGCGAGGCCGGTGAAGTCGGTCACGGGCAGCTCGACGGTCTTCGCCACCTTCCAGACGCCGTTGGCGTCGCGCTCGCTCACGGTCAGCGCCTTGCGGTCGGCATCGAGCAGGAACAGGAGCGGGCTCTTGCTGCCGGGCTGCGCCAGTGTGGCCGCGGCGACGATGCGGGAACTGCTGGAGGCGCCGTTGATCTGCTCGCGCACAGTGAAGCTCCACGTGGCCTTCTCGCCGCCGTCCGAGGTCAGGACGACCGCACGGAGGAAGTTCTTCTGGGCCAGCAGCAGCTCCTGCTTGCCGTCGCCATCCACGTCGGCCAACGCCAGCCAGGGCTGGTCGCTGGTGCCGCCGGGCGGATTCACGTCCACCTCCTCGAACAGGGCCCCGTCCTTCTCCTCCTTCCGCTGCACGAGCACCTTGATCTTCTCGTAAGGCGTCAGCACGACCACGTCGGCCAGGCCGTCCTGGTTGGCGTCATGGATGGACACGGAGCTGGGATTGCCCTTGAACGAGTCCGCGAGCTTCTGCACGGACGCCTTGCCGTCGGCGCCGCGGACCACAAGTTCGCGCACGGTCGTGGTCTCTTCCTTGCCGTCCTTGCCGGGCTTCTTGTCCTCGCGCTCGATCAGGGTGACCAGCGAGGCGGCGCCCGCCTTGAGGGCGCCCACGGTCATGGCCAGGGGCCGGGCGTTGAGCGGGACCAGTTGGGGGAACGGCAGCCGGCCGTTGGCGTCGAGCGAGGTCACGCCGACCTGCTTCTCGTCGCTGCTTAGCAGGAACACCTCAGTCTTGCCGTCCCCGTTCCAGTCGGCGGCAGCCAGGTCGGTGACGCCGGTGAAGGTTGGAAAGGTCTTCGGCGCGGCGAGCGAACCGTCCTTTTGCTGGAAGTGGACGAACAACTGCCCGCCATCGGGGTCGGCCACGAGCAGGTCCTGCAAACCGTCGCCATCGAGGTCGGTCCACAGGAGGCCGCGCCGGGCCTTGTCGGTGCGTTGGAGCGGCAGGATGGAAAACTGGCCGTTCTTGAGCCCGCCCACGAGCGTCTCGGCCGGCTTGCGGGTGAACTGCGACAGCGCGGCCCGGCCCGACTTGGCGGCGATGGTGATCACTTCGGTGCGATGGTCCCCATCCAGGTCGTCGGCCCAGTAGCTGCGGATCGGCGGCAGCGTGAGGTGGACTTCCGGCTCAAACTGCCCGGCGGCATTCTGGAGCCGGAAGCGAAACGGGTTCGCGTTGTCCCAGTTCACCAGCAACAGGTCGTCGCGTTTGTCGCCGTCGAGGTCGAGCACCTGCACCGCCTTGGCGCTGCCGACGTAGGGCAGCTTCTCGGGCTCGGCCAGCGTGCCGTCCGCCTGCTGGCGAATCAGGTAAAGGTGCTTCTCGGCCAGCAGCAACAGGTCGGTGCGGCCGTCGGCATTCACGTCGCCGGTTGTCAGCGCGTTGTAGTCCGGCAGGCCATCGTCGAGGGCGAATCGTTTCGGCTGCGACCAGCCGTTCGTGCCCTGGTTGAGCTGCACGATCAGCTCCTTGGGATCGCCGTAATACGCCAGGTCGGTGCGCGTGTCGCCGTTCAGGTCGGTCAGCGCGAGCGACGTGATGCGTTTCTCCGACGAGATGGACTCCACCCGGAACCGGGAATCCGCCGGCAGCTCGTTGATGTCCCGGCGGCCGATCTTCTCGGGCGTGGTCGGGGCGTTGGTGTTGCCGGTGCGATTGTAGAGCAGGTTGATCTTCGAGCGGCCGTTGTTGACGACCACCACGTCCTTGAGCCCGTCGCCGTCCATGTCGGACACGTGGAGGAAGGCGACGCCGAAATCGATGGGGAACACCTCGGGACCGGCAAAGCCGAACCGGTTGGTGGTGGTCTGGGCGGACAGCGTCAGCGCGGCGGCCGACGCCACCCACGGCAACAGGACACGGAGCAACATGCGGCGAGAGTGCTGGAAGTTTGGCCGAGAGCAAGGCGCGGCGCGGGCCGAAGCGGCGCCGGCCACGCCCCCGGACCCCGGCGAAAGAATTGGGCTGCATGGCCACCCGGTTCCGCGCTACCTCCGTTGCCTCGCCATGAGCCAGCCAGCCTCGCCCGCAGATTCCCGTCCGCCTTCGCCGCGGTTCCGTCTCGTCGCCCGGCGGTTGCTCCGCCCGGTGTTTTGGCTGTGCGCCCTGAGTTGGCTCGTGCTGCCCGCGGCGGCCGTCCCGCTCACCGGCACGCGGCCGAACATCCTGCTTGTGATGACCGACGATCAGGGTTACGGCGAACTGGGCTGCCACGGCAATCCGATCCTGAAAACGCCGAACCTCGACCGCCTGCACGCCCAAAGCCTCCGGTTCACCGGATTCCACGTCAGCCCCACCTGCGCACCCACCCGATCCGCGCTGCTGACCGGTCGGCACGAGTTTCGCAACGGGGTGACCCACACGATCTTTGAGCGCGAACGGTTGGATCCCACGGCGATCACCGTCGCGCAGGCGCTCCGCGACGCGGGTTACGCCACCGGCATCTTCGGCAAGTGGCACCTGGGCGACGAGGACGCCTACCTGCCCGGCCGGCGTGGCTTCGACGAGGTGTTCATCCACGGTGGCGGCGGCATCGGCCAATCCTACCCCGGCAGTTGCGGCGACGCCCCGGGGAACCGCTACCACGATCCCGTGGTCTGGCATAACGGGCGGTTCGAGCGCACGCAGGGCTACTGCACCGACGTCTTCCTCGGGCAGGCCGCCCGTTGGATCGGTGAACGCCGCGGGACCGGCCAGCCGTTCTTTGCCTACGTCACGCCCAACGCGCCGCACGATCCTTTCGTGATTCCCGGCGAGGAATGGGCCGCCCCCTACCGCGGCCGCGGCCTCTCGACCAACGCGGTGAACTACTACGCGATGATCGCCCACTTCGACGCCGCGCTCGGCCAACTGCTCGCGAAGCTGGACGAATGGAACCTCGCCACGAACACGCTGGTCGTGTTTCTCACCGACAACGGCCACTCCGTGGGCGACGTCTTCAACGCCGGCATGCGCGGCCAGAAAGGCACC
Source organism: Kapaibacterium sp. (SeqCode) (assembly GCA_044339945.1). Classification (GTDB taxonomy): domain Bacteria; phylum Verrucomicrobiota; class Verrucomicrobiia; order Limisphaerales; family UBA9464; genus CAIWAH01. Next base: position 6,756 of record JBIIUN010000121.1, on the reverse strand, counting down.
CCCTACGAGGGCGGCACGCGCGTGCCCTCCTTCTGGCGCCTGCCCGGACGCCTTTCGGCGGGCACCGATTGTGCCGCGCTGACCGCCCACGTGGATGTCTTTGCCACCTTGGCCGGATTCGCGGGCCTTGACCTCGGCCCCTACGCGCACCAAGTGGAGGGCCGCAGCCTGCTGCCGCTGCTGGAAAACCCGGCCGCCCCGTGGCCGGACCGCCTGCTGGTGACCCATCAGGGCCGCTGGGAAGCGGGCGAAGCCACGGACGCCAAGTATCGCGCCACCGCCATCCGGGACGCGCGTTTCAAGCTGGTGAACGGCACCGAACTCTACGATCTCGCGGCCGATCCCGGGGAACAACACGACGTTGGCGCCCGGCATCCGCAAGTTGCCGGGCGACTGCGGGCCGCGTTCGATGCGTGGTGGGATGAGGTTTTGCCCGCCACCGTGGCCAACGAGCAAACCCTCGGGCCGTATTCGAATCCCTTCGCCGAACGCTACTGGCGCCAATTCGGCGACGACCGCACTCAGGCCCAGGTGGACCGCATGAATCCCGCGTGGAAGTTCGTCCGCCCGCGGCCGGCGTTTTGAGGCGGCTCCCGCTGGGGAGCGGTGGATTCTGCCCAATGTGGCAGGGGATTCAGTTCGCAGGACACTGGAAGCCCCCGGCCCGATTCCAGTGTCGTGGCCCGCCACCTTCACGGCAGCGTCCGGGCAGAACTCGGAATGAAGGAGACACAAACATGATCATCCCCCCGACCTGGAACCTGCCCGAAGCCATCCGCGCCCGCCTGGGCCAATCCACCTTCGGCCGCCAGCGCGCCCTCATCGAGGACGGCCACCTGCTCCTGGTCCTCCACCAGCCGCCCGGCCCGGACGACGCCAAGCGCGAGGGCCTGCTCTTCTGGCGCCCGCCGGGCGGCGACTGGCAGTTCAGCCGCGGCGGTCCCGGCCCCGGCGGCCTGAAGCGGCACCTGCAAACGTATGCCGAAATCGAGGCCAAGCTCGCCGCCGACTACGAGCGGGCCGAAACCACCTCGGCGCTGTTCGCCCTCATCGAGCAGCTCACGCCGCTGGTGCGGTCGGCGCGGAACCAGCACGCCGCCCTCCAGGCCGCCCGCGAGGCGTTCAAGGGCGACGCCCTGCTGATCGGGCTGCGCGACCAGGCCTACGAGCTGGAACGCAACTTCGACCTGCTGCTGGAGGACGCCCGCAACGCGCTAAGCTACCGCACGGCCCGCGACGGCGAGGAGCAGGCCCACCTCGGGCGCGAGGCGCTCCGGGCCAGCCACCGGCTGAACGTGGTGGTCGCGCTGACCCTGCCGCTGACGGCGATCACCAGCGTGTTCGGCATGAACGTCGCGCACGGACTGGCCCTGCCGGGACCGCTCCTGTTCTGGGCCGTGTTCCTCGGCGGTCTCGTGTTCGGTTTCCTGATGAAGGCCTGGGTCATGGCGAAGCCCGCTCCCGAAAAACTCCCGGGCGCCTGAAAGGCCGCAACGTAGGGCGGGCATCCCGTCTGCCCCGTAGCGATTCCGGACTCATTGGGTTGAGCCGCGAACCGTGCAAGAATGGGAGATAGGATCGAAGATTGCGGCGCGTAGGTCGCGGAGGTTTGGCGCGGTTGGCTCGGCGATGAGGAACTGACGGAACGCTTCGAGACCGGACATGAAGAAACTCTGGCGTGCGATGCTCTTGAGTGAGCGGGTAACAGGATAAATCTCGAAGGAGAAGCCGGACGGTGAACTACGGTGACGAACGCAGACGATGGGATAGGGTTCCAGCGCCGCGAGGGTTCGAGCGAAGTCGGAAGCCCAATAGGTGGGCCGAGCCTGAAACCAGAATTCGCAACGTGGCCACTGGGGCAAATCACCGAACGCGCTCTCCAGAAGCTCATATCCAAGGGGGAAAGCCATCTCGCGGGAGAGTTTTTCGCGGAGAATGCGAGGCTGTGGCGCCGGAGCTGGCTTGGCTTGGTTCATGGAAGGAGTGCGGTGTCACCGGGCGGGACTGCCGCCCTACTTTCGCTTCTGGGAACCCACTGGCAGCGAATCCCCCGACGGCTTCTCATCCAGAATCTCGGCATTCAAATCTTCAACAATCTGCCGAAGGTCTTCGGGCATCCCCTCCAACCACTCTGGGTGCAGCCTAACGTCTCGTGCAATTTGCCTGAGGTCATTGTCCGGTTTCATGCGGTTCGCCCGTGATGTGTCCGAAACCTTGTTCTCTGTTCGACGTCCTCCGAAAATGTCGCTCTCGTTTCCGTCCAATGGCTTGTTGGTGCAGCCTTTCGGAAGACAGCATCAACGCGTCTCGCTCTTCCGTCTTCGGTGATTCCGAAAACGCTGAAAGCAATAGTGGCACGGCAGGACATAGAAGCCGGCGCAAAGCGCCTGGAGAACGCCGCCGGACTCCATGGAACCCGGCCCAAGCGAGGCGTAAGCAAGCACCGGCACCGCAACGGCCACCGCACCGAAATAGGCGAAGAAACGACGCCGAACAAACCAGGCTATCAGCAAGGACACACCGGCCCAAAGACCCAGCAGAACCCACATCACTGGCTCCGAATACTCCATTCGCTCAACGAGCCACGCGTCAGATTATGCGTCCGGCTTGCGCCAACCCCATTTACACCACCGGCCACTTGAAGGTCGATTTCAGGTCCACGTGCCGGCCGGTCGCGGCGGATTCGCGGGCGGCGGTGATGATCTCCAGCACGTGCAGCGCCTGCTCGGGCGTCACCAGCAGTTCCTTGCCGGTGGAAAGACACTCGGCGGCCAGCGCCGCGCCCTGTTGCCAGATGTAACCCTGCGCGTCGGTTGCGTGCCGCACCAGCTTCGGCTGGGCCATGGTGGCCACTTCCACGCCCTGCGGCTCCCAGTCGTAGCCCACCATGCCCATGTAACCGTGGGAGCCGGTGATCTGGATCGTGTGGCGGTTCTCGTTCTTGCCCTCGTGCCCGTGCGGGTTGAAGTAGTTGAAGCCGGATTGCACGTGCGAGATCACACCCTGGCCATGGTCCATGAGCACCATCGCGTTGTCCTCCTCGGCGACCCGGATCTTGCCCTTGTCGTCCACCGTGCGCTCGGGCGTGACGATGCTGAGCATGGCGGTGACGCGTTTCACCGGTCCCAGCAGGCCGGTGAGGCTGGTGAAGTTGTAAACCGCGAGGTCGGGCATCGAGCCGCCCAGCTTCTCGTAGAAGAACGCCGACCACGACGGACCCTCGTGGCCGTAGAAGGCGTGGGCCGCCGCCACCCGACCGAGCGCACCGGCCTGAAGCTGCTTGGCCATGAAGGCAAATTGCGGGCTCTGCACCGTGATCGGCGCGCCCCACAGGCGGACGCCCTTCGCCTTGGCCATCCGCAGGAATTCCTGGCCGACCGCCAGCGTGTTTGCGATGGGCTTCTCGCTCCACACGTGTTTGCCGGCCTCGATGCCGCGGCGGTTGATCTGCTCGTGGGCCTGCATGTCGGTGAGGACCACGAGGAAGTCGAACGGCACGCCCTGCAGCATGGCCTCGATGTTCGGGTAGGTGTTCGCCACCTGGAACCGTTCCGCCTGCCGTTTGGCGCGTTCCGGCTTGAGGTCACACAGGCTGACGACTTCCACGAACGGCGACTTCGTCAGCACGGGCAGGTAGGCATTCGACACGCTGCCGCAACCGATCACGCCAGTGCGGATGCGACGGGGCGAATCCGCGGCGGATACCGCCAGCGGTCCGGCGGCGACGGCTGCCCCGGCAAGCAGGGTGGCCTTGGTGAACTCACGGCGGGTCAGCGGAGAGGCGGAGGTGTTCATGGTGCCAAGTGGTGTCGGGGCCGGAGAAAACTCCAAGCGGGCCGGGCATGCCAGCCGGGAATTGCGGTGACTACAGCTCCATCCGGCGCGGCGTGTGGGCGCCGGGATTGAGCGGGCAGGCGGTGCTCGCGTTGCGGGCCCGGCCATCGGCCCAGGCGCGGAGCCGGCTGATCTGCTCGTCCATCGTGCGGGCGAGCGGCACCGTTTCCCGGATGGCCCCGAGGATGTGGTCGGTCGTGAGTTCGCCGGCGTCCGAGAAGGCCTCGTAAAGGGCGCTGTTGATCGCCTCCTCGATTTCGGCACCGCTGAACTCCGTGGCCGCCGTGGCAAGCGTCGCGAGGTCGAACGCCTCGGGGTCGCGGCCGCGCTTGGCCAAATGGACGCGGAAAATCTCGGCCCGTTCCGCCTCCGCCGGCAGGTCCACGAAGAAGATCTCGTCGAGCCGGCCCTTGCGCATGAGCTCAGGCGGGAGCTGCGAGATGTCATTCGCCGTCGCGACGACAAAAACGGGCGCCGTCTTTTCGCTGAGCCACGTCAGGAAGGTTCCGAACACGCGCGCGGTCGTGCCGCCGTCGCTCGCACCGCTGCCCTGCGCGCCGGCAAAGGCCTTGTCGATCTCGTCCACCCACAGGATGGCCGGCGCGACCGATTCGGCGACGGCGATGGCGCGGCGGACGTTTTCCTCCGACGAGCCGACCAGGCTGCCAAACATCCGGCCCATGTCGAAGCGCAGCAGCGGCAACCGCCATTGGCTCGCGACGGCCTTCGCACACAGGCTCTTCCCGCAGCCCTGCACGCCCAGCAGCAGCACACCCTTGGGAGCCGGCAGGCCGAACGCCCGCGCCTCGGCGGTGAAGGCCGCGGAACGTTTCACCAGCCAGTCCTTGAGCACGGCCATGCCGCCGATGTGCCCGAAGCTCTCCGCAGGCGCGCAATACTCCAGCAGGCCGCTCTTGCGGATGATCTGCTGCTTTTCGGCGAAGACCTCGTCCACGTCGTCGCCGTCGAGGCGGGCGTCATTGACGATGATCTTCGCGAAGACGTTTTCGGCCTCACCGAGCGTGAGGCCGAGCGCCGCCTGGAGCAGGCGGTCGCGTCCCGCGTCGTCCAGGGCGAGGTCCACCTGCTTGAGTTCGCGCACGTCGGCGAGGATGCGTTCGAGCAGCTCGCCGAGTTCGTCGCGGGTCGGCAGCGGGAGGTTGAGGACGGTGATTTCCTTCTCCAGTTCCGCGGGGATCTCCAGCACCGGCGAGACGAGGATGAGCGTCTTGAAGCTGTTCTTCAGGTGCAGCGCGATGTCCTTGAGCTTGCGGATGACGGCGAAGTTGGACCGCGCGAGGAACGGGTGGAGGTCCTTGAAGATGAAGATGGCCGGCTCCACCTGGTCGAGCACGAGATCCAGCGCCGCGAGCGGGTCCTTGGTCGCCGCGCCGCGGGTCTTCTGGCTTTGGACGCTGGTGCCCGCGGGGACGATGCCGGTCGAACACGACCACTCGAAGACCTTCTTGCCGCGGCGGCCGGCGATCTCGAGCACGGCGGGCAACACCCGCAACTCCTCGCTCGTCTGCACGTAGATGAGCGGGTAACGGGCGCGGATGAGGAGTTCGAGTTCGGCGGAAAAGGGCATCAGGTGGAAGTGATCAGTGCCGCAGCAGCTCAGCTAGGGGGATGGGCGACACGACAGGTTGGCGGCGGTTGTGAATTTGCCAATCCGGGACACTTCAGAAGCGGCAGCGTCTTGGACTGCGGCAGTCCCCTGCCGCTATGGCAGCGCGTGGAACGAATCTGCCCGGCGGTTTTACTCCGAGAGCGCTTTCCCCTCACCCTAACCCTCTCCCTCGGGGAGAGGGAACGGCCGGCTGGGACACACGGACTCCACACGGTTCGTGGCCAGGACCAGCCTGAGTGGTGCTGGATCGAAGCGAACGACGAACGGAGTCTGCGGGCGATGCTACCTTCTCCCTCTCCCTGAGGGAGAGGCCCGGGGTGAGGGGGAAGCGGGCGTCGAATCAAACCGCCATGCCGCTGTTCACGAGGCGTCCACGCAGGCGTGACCGCCCGTGCTCTGATCAGTCGGCGCTGGCATTCCATGCGGAATCCTTCGCTCACAGGATGCGTTTCCACCACGGCTTCGCCGCGGCCGGTTTCGGTTCGGCGGCGATGGTTTCACCCAGGCGCTCGGCGAGGGCGGGCGGCACCTCGGTCTGGGCGCGGTCGTGGCGCAGCAGTTCCTCGGGGGTGGCAAACTCGCGGACCGTTTCGCCCTGCGTGGCGTGGACCTGTTCGGTGGCGGAGTTCTGGGTGAGCCGGGAAGACGGGGGATTCATGGTGCGGGCGGGTCAGGCAGTCTTGGCGAAGGCGGCGGTGAAGGCTTTGCGGGCGCGATGCAGTTTGCCGCGGACGGCGTCGGCGGTCTGCTGGGTGAGTTGGCCGACCTGTTCGTAACTGAGCTCCTCGTCGGCCACGAGCAGGAGCAGCACGCGATATTCGTCGGGCAGCCCGGCGAGGGCGGTTTGGATGCGTTCGCCGAGTTCCTTGGTTTCCAGCACGCGCAGCGGATTCTCGCTGGCGCCGCCCACGCGGTCGAACACCGCCTCGTCCTCCGCGGTGTGGATGTTCCGGGCCGACCAGCTTTGACGGAGGTTGGAGCAGTGGTTGAGCGTGATGCGGTAAAGCCAAGTGCGCACCTCGGCGTCGCCGCGGAACTCATCCAGCTTGCGGTAGGCCTTCACGAACACGTCGTGGGTGGCGTCCTGGGCGGCGGTGGGATCGCCGAGCAACCGGAGCGCGAGGTAGAAGATCGGCTGGGAGTGGGCCGCGTAAATGGCCGCGAAGTCCGCCGGCAACGCCGCCGGGGGCGGTGCCGGCGACGTCTCGGGGGAAGCCAGTTCGGGGGAATCCTCGGCCATGGTGGTCACGGGTGTTGGACCGCGAAGTGCCGCCGGTGTCACGCCGGAAGTT
>JBIIUN010000119.1:0-11331 GCA_044339945.1 Kapaibacterium sp. (SeqCode) | reverse complement strand
CATCTTCACGCTCGAGGATCCCGTTGAGCTCCGCCGCCAGGGCATGCGCCAGACGCAGATCAAGGACGACGTCGGGCTCACGTTCAGCGCGGGCTTGCGGGCGCTGCTCCGGCAGGACCCCGACGTGATCCTCGTCGGGGAGACGCGGGACACCGAGACCGCCACCCTGATGGTCCGGGCGGCGCTCACGGGCCACCTGGTCTTCACCTCGCTGCACACGAACGACGCCCCGAGCGCCATCCCCCGCCTGCTGGACATGGGCGTCGAGCCCTTCCTGCTGCCCGGCGCCCTCGTCGGCGTGCTGGCCCAGCGCCTGGTCCGCCGCCTGTGCGAACGCTGTCGCAAGCCCGTGGAAGATGTCGACGCCGAACTCGCCCACTACGAGGTCGCCCTGCCCGGGGATCTGCCCCGCGCGCTCTGGCGTCCCGGCGGCTGTCCCGTCTGCGCCGGCACCGGCTACAAGGGCCGGCACGGCATCTTCGAGCTCATGATCCTCGATGAGACCTTCCACCAGCCGATCATCAAGCGGGCCGGTGCCTCCACCTTTGTCGAGCTGGCGAAGCAGCGTGGCATGAAGACGATGTTCGACGACGGCCTGCGGCTCGCAACGCAGGGCACCTCGACGATCGAGGAAGTCCTCCGCGTGTGCCGCTCCGAATAACCCCGACCGCCCATGACCAACTTCATCTATACCGGCATCGACCACCACGGCCGTTCCGTGACCGGCACCCTGGCCGCCGACAACGCGGTGTCGCTCGAGCAGCGGCTGCAGACGATGGGCGTCTGGCTGCTCAAGGCCGAGGCCGACAAGACGTCCGATTCGCGGCGCAGCCTCCGCTCCGCCCGCCTCAGCGGCGGCACCAAGCGCCGGCAGCTGATCAACTTCTGCACGCTCATGAGCTTCATGGCCAAGGTCGGCATCCCGTTGGTGCAGGCCCTGGAGATCGCGGCGCAGGACTGCGACAACCCGGTGTTCCGCGAGGTCATCAACGACCTGAAGAACCAGGTCGAGGCCGGCCAGAAGATGGCGGAGGCGATGGAGAAATATCCGGGCCTGTTCGGCTCGCAGTTCACCAGCCTCATCCGCGCCGGCGAGGAAAGCGGCTCGCTGCCGGAATCCCTGAACGAGCTGAAGCGCTACCTCGAATGGCAGGAGCAGGTCATCTCCGACGTGCGCCAGGCGACCATCTATCCGGCGGTCGTGCTGATGATGGTGATCCTCTTCGTCCTCGTCCTGTTCACGTTCGTCGTGCCGCGGTTCGTCACGCTGCTCACCGCGGTGCGGGTGGAGCTGCCGCTGCCGACAAAGATCGTCTTCGCGGCCTCCGACTTCGCGAAGGCGACCTGGTGGATCTGGCTGATCGGTTTCGTCGTGATTCCCCTCGCCGTCACGCTCGGCACCAAGTGGTCGCACCGCTTCGCGATCTGGGTGGATCACGTGAAGTTCAAGGTGCCGCTGTTCGGCCCGCTGAACCACATGCTGGCCATGTCCCGCTTCGCCCGCAGCCTGTCCGTCCTCTACCGGGCCGGCGTGTCCCTGCTCCAGGGCCTGAAGCTCTGCGAGGACCTCGCTGGCAGCCCGGTCGTCGCGCGGGACCTGCGGGACGTCCAGCACAGCATCGAGGAGGGTTCCTGCCTCAGCGAAGCCCTGCGCCGGCATCCCAATTTTTCGTCCCTCCTGATCCGGATGACGGTCATGGGCGAGAAGACCGGCAACCTCGACGGGGCGCTCGACAACGTCGCCGAGTATTACAACACGATCATTCCCCGCCGGATTAAGAAGATCTTCAGCGTCATGGAACCCGCCCTGATCCTGACCTTGGTCGGCATCGTCGGCCTCGTTGCCCTCGCGATCTTCATGCCCATCCTTTCGCTGATGCAGAGCATGCGTTGACCTAGCTATGAAGACACAAAACACACATCGGATATCGTTCCCGCCACCGACGGGATTCGCCCCAACCCACGTCCCGCCAGTCGAGGCTGCCGGGTTTTTCGCCGACGGTCGCCGCTGCCTGAACTGACCTCCAACTCAAGTCGCCAACTGTTCGGGCCGATGACACTCACGAGCTGATGTCACCGCCGCCAGCGACGGTGCACCCCAAAGTGCCGCCGGTCCGAACCCACACTTGCGGGTATGAACAACATTTTATCCAAATCCAGAATCCAGGCTCCCCGGATGTCCTCCGGATTCACCCTGATTGAAGTTATCGGTGCCCTCGCGGTCGTGGCCCTCCTCGTCGGGGTGGCCGCCCAGTCCGGCTTTGAACGCCTGAAACAGGCCGACCGCGCCACCGAGGCCGCCGACCTCAGCCAGATCATCACCGGCATCGAACGTGCCGTCGTGCGGACCCGGAGCCTGCCGACGACCTCCAACTGGGTGGCCGTCGTCGCCGGCCACCTATCGAGGTCCACCAACCAGATCGCGAGGACCCGGCAGGGCCACACGCGCGTGCTGTTGTTCGACCCGAACTTCCGGATCGGCCCGAGCGTGACCAACACGCTGCCCTTCGTGCAGTCGCCCACCGGCTCGGTCCTGCCCAGCAACGCCCGCGCCGTGGTGGTGTCCAGCATCGCGTCGGCGTTGCCCACCCTGACCGCGACGAACTTTGCCGCGCTCTGGAACGCCGCGAGCGGCACCTTGCCTGCCGGTTGGGCCAACTGGGGTGGCTCCGCGTCCGACCTGCGCATCGAGCGGCTGGACTTCAGCCGGCTGTTCCGCCGGGTGATCCTCAACAACCTCGATTCGACCGCCGCCGCGCCCTACGGCGTGGACGGCACAAACATCGTCACCATCGCCCCGCTCCAGCAGGTCGAGGGTTGGTTCGTGGATACGTCCCAGGTGAACCTCTACTTCAACACCTTGGCCCTCCAGGCCCGCGAGACGCTCGCGGAAGACACCAGCTACGTGTTTGAGAACGGTCGCTGGGGTCGCAGCGTGACCTACGGCACCGGCGCTGGCTCGACCGAGCTGGCCGAGCTGGTGGATGCGTTCGTCGACACTCCCCCGCTTAACAACACCGCCGAGCCGGGCGGCACCGGTGGCACGGGCGGCACGGGCGGGGACGCGACCGGACCCTACGACTGCGAGGGTAATGATCACGACGACGACCACGACGACGACCACGGCGATCATGATGACGACCACGGCGATCATGATGACGACCACGACGACCATTCGGACGGCCACTCCAGCTACGACGACGACCACGACGGCGACCATGACGGCTGGGACGACCATGATTGCGACCATGATGGCTGGGACGATCACGATGGTGACCACAACGGCCACGACGACAGCGACGAGCACAGCGACGATCACGAAAGCGACGACGTCCGCCATGGGTCGACCCCCCACAAGGTGGCCGAGTCCTGCCATAACTTCATGAAGTCCTATTCCGAGTGGTCCAATCGCGGCTGTCCCCGCGGCGGCACCACCCCGGACACCGAACATCCCGCCTACCGGAACGTGAAGAACGCCTGCACCTCGGTGCGCGACTTCTCCCGCAACCTCTCCCGACGATGAATACTCCCCTCAGTCCCACTGCCACGCCGCGCCGGATTCAGACCCGGGCCCGGCGTGGTTTTTCCATGGTCGAAGTCCTGGGCATCATGGCCATCGCCGCGCTGCTCGCGCTGGCCATCGTGCCAATGATGCTCTCCGAACTCGACCGCCTGGCCCTCCAGCAGGAAGAGACGAGCCTGAAACGGATCGCGGAGGGGATTGAGAAATACGTCGTCCGCAACCAGATCCTCCCCGACCAGACCGCCTGGGGGGCGGCGGTGTCGGCGGCGATCGGCGACGCTACGGACCGGGTCCTCACCAATTCCCGCGGCCAACGGCGCGTGCTGGTGATTGACCCGACCTTCGGCGTCGGTCCGGGCGGCACGAACAAGCCGCCCTACACCCAGACCGCTTCGGGTTCGTCCGCGGTTTCCAACCCGCGCTACGTCATCGTCTCCAGTATGGGCCGTGACCTGCCGGCGACCTTCGTCAGCGGCTACGCGGCGACTTCCACTGCCTTCGACGAAATCTGGAATCTGGCCGACGGCGCGGCCCCCGCGAGTTGGTCCTGGTCCGGCAATGGCACGGACCTTCGCGTGCAGCGGGTGAACCTCACCCCGCTGTTTCACCAGGTGACGTTGAACAACGCCACCGCTTTGACCGGCAAGTATTCGGTCAACAGCTCGTCGCCGAGTGTCCTGCCGTCCACGACCTTCACGACGTATCTGCTCGCCGGCACGGTCCTCGGACTGCACGGCGTGGATTCGTCGACCCAGGCCAAGGAAATGGTCACCCGGTCGTTCTCATTCTCGTTTGAGGACGGGCTCTGGCGTGGCCGGTTGTTTGCCGGCACGGCCGCGGGTTCGACCACGGTCACCGGCGCCGACCTTGAAGCCGCGGCGAGTTCGTTCCTCAGCGCGCCGAACAATCCCACCGCCACGGCCACGCCCGCGCAGGTGATGGCCGCGGTCGAAACCTATCTCACGGCCTACAATGTCTGGGCCGCCGCCGGTTTCCCGGCCACCGGCTCGACGAAGACGGCCGTGGATGCCGCCCAGCTGGCCCTTGATTCCCTGGCCGCCGGCCTCGTGAACTGACGGTTTCCCTCAACCTCCAAGCATTCCCCCATGCTCCAGATTCAAAGCCGCCCGCGGCATTCCGCGCCGGGCGCCCCGGCAGCGCCCCCCGAATCCGCCCCGCCCCCGGCGCCGACGCCGTTCGCCGCCGCCCGGGCCGCCACCGCGGCCAACGCCTCGCTCGGCGTCAGCTGGCTGAACAACTTCCTGCAAGTCGCGGTCGTGCAGGAAGGCCAGGTGAGCGGCACCTGGTCGTCGCCCCTGTCCCCCGAGGATATCCGCGACCTGGGTGACCTCATGCGGGAGGCCGTCAAGCAGACCGGCTTCACCGGCACGACCGTCTCGGTGGTGCTCGCCCATCCGCAGTTCATCCAGCAAATCATCGATGCCCCCCCGGCCAAGGGTGCCGCCCTGGAGTCTTACATCCAGCGGCAGGTGGACCAGCAGAAGGGCGCCGAGGGCGCACTCGCCTGGGTTTCCCAGCCGCGGCTCCACGGCAAGACGGGCCAAGGTCTGTTGCTGAGCCTGTTGCCCGAAAGTTTCGTGGACCAGCTCAAGAAGGAGTTTCAGCGCGCCGGGCTCCGGCTCAAGGTCCTGATCCCGGTCACCGCGGTCTTGCAGGAACACCTCGGCAAGCTGCCGCGGAGTCCGACGGACACCGTCCTGGTCGTAGCCGATGCCAACGGGCTCACGTCCCTGCTCGTCGCGCAGCCGAACGGCGAGATCGTGCTCGGCCGCGCCGTGGCCGGCGGTTGGGCCCAGCAGGCGGACCGGGTGGCGATGGACATCAAACGCACGAGCCTGTTCGTCACCCAGCAGCTCAACCAGGCGGTCAACAGCATCTGGCTGTTCGGGCCACCCAGCGTGGACCAGATGCGGCGGCTGCAGGCGGACCTGGGCACGCCGGTGCTGCCGTTCCCGCAGGAACTTTCCCCGACCGTCTGGGCCGAGGCCGCCACGCGCTGGCCGGCCGACCGCGCGCCGAACCTGATCCCTTACGAACCCGAGGTCGCCCCCCGCCAGAACGTGGTAAACCGGCTGGTGCTGACGGTGGCCGCGGGTGTCGCCGCGGTTGCCATCGCCACCGTCGTGTTGCTGGAGACGCTTGCCCGTCAGGAAGTGAAGAGCCTCACCCGGCTGAAGACGCAGGCGAACGAGCTCCAGACCCGGCACCTCGAACTACAGCGGCTGACCGGCGACGTCGTGAGCCGGCGCCAGGCGATCCATGAGCTGAAAGACAACCGCGTGGCGCCCGTGCCGGCGTGGTTCCTGGGCCAGATCGGCGAGGCCTGTCCGCGCAGCCTGCTGCTGACCGGCAGCCAGATTCGGCGCGAAGGCACCGGCTGGAAGTTCCAGCTCCTCGGCCGGCTCCAGCCCACGCAGCGCACGAACACGGTGGAAGCGGGCCTGCTCGCGAAATCGGTGAAGGAATTGTCCCTCCGGCTCAGCACCAGTCCCTTGCGGGCCAAGCTGACGGAGGCCCCGGCGGTGGTGCCCCCGCCCCGTTCCGAGTCCGGCGGCAACGCGTTTGCCCGGTGGGCGCAGGCCAAGGGGCTTAACCTGACCGCGCAAACTGCCGATCAGCGGTTTGTCCTCGAAGGAACCCTGCAATGAGACCGTCCCGCATCACCCTCTTCCGGCGCCAGCACGGCCGCCGGATCCTGGTGGCCCTGGCGCTCGTCGTTTCCCTGAGCCTGCTGTCCTACAGCATCACGCGCCTGCTCGGCGCCCAGCGGGAGGCCACCCTGGTCAACGGGAGCATTCAGCGGCTCACCCGCGAGATCGAGCAGATGGACCGCGAGCTGAATTCCACCAACGCGCCGCAGACGTTCGAGGCATTGCGACAGGAAGAGCAGAGCCTGCTGGTGAGTTCGGCCGGGCTGGCCGACTGGACCGAGCAACTCCGCCAGCAAGGCGTCCCGCTCGTGCTCGACGTGAACGCCCAGGCCGGTGCGCCCTTTGCCGGCGCCTTGGCCGAACGCGGCCTCAAGATCGTGCCGGTCACCGTGGACCTGACGCCGCCGAAGGGAATCCTCGCGGTCAAGCCGCCCTACCAACGCCTGCTGCAATACTTGCACAACCTCACCCAGCAGGCGTCCCGCGTGGATCTCGTCGAGCTGAACGTCTCCGCGGAAGCCGGCGGCATCGATCGCGCCAGCGCGGTGCTCCACGTCTGGGTCGGCGAAGCCGCCCCGACCGTTGCGGCCGTCAACGCGACGCCGACGGAGGGAGCCAAGCCATGAAGCTGCTCCAGAATCCGTGGGTGGTCGGCGCGATGGCGCTGGCCGGATTTGGGGTCCTCGCCTTCAACGTGGGCGGACCGCTCTACAAGAAATACGCCCGCAGCCGTCCGTCTGTCCCCAAGACCGCCCCGGCCAGCCTGCCGGCGGCGACGGCCGTCCCGGTCGCGGACATTCCGGCCGCCCCGGTTCCGAGCGACCTGGACCAGGCCCACTTCACCGCCCGCATGCGGGACTGGGTCGAGACTCCGCCCACCGACCCGTTCACGCCGCCGCCGGCGCCGCGACCCGATGCCCCCAAAGGCCCGACGGCAGCCGCCGTCCTGAAACTTCAGGGCACCTGGCGCCAGACCGGCAGCATGGTCGCCGTCATCAACCGGCAGGCCGTCATCGCCGGTGAGATCGTGGACGGCTTCACCGTGCAACGCATCGAGGCGGACCGCGTGCTCGTCGTCGGCCCGCGTGGCGTCGAGGAAATCCGCTTTGCCGGCGACCCGGGCAGCACCGCCTCCGCCTCCGACCTGCCGGCGATCCAGCAAGCCAGCCTTTCCCAACCATGACTCCTACCCCATCCCCCAGTCATGCGTCCACGCTTCGCCGGCCACCACGGCCGTGGCGAGTCGCGGGATGCCTGCTCACCGTTCCGTTCGCCCTTTTTGCCGCCGAACCGGAAACCCCGGTGGCGACCCCGCCCCCCGTCATCACGGCGGCGGCCCCGACCCCAACTTCTGCTTCCGCAGCCCCGGCCGCGGCGGAGTCGGCGACTCCGGTGACGGCCGAGAAATCCATGGTCGGCAAGCAGGTGTTCTCGTTCCGGGCCCAGGAATTGGAACTCAAGTCGGCGCTGGCGATGTTCGCCCGCGCCAACAATCTCAACATCGTGCCGGATTCCGACGTGACCGGCACCGTCACCGTGGATCTTCGCGAGGTGCCCCTCGCCGAAGCGATGGAGTCGCTGCTGCTCTCGAGCGACTGCGTGTGGAAGCAGCAGAACAACCTCATCCGCGTCCGCGCCGCGGAGACCCGCACCTTCAAGGTCGATTACCTTCGGATGATCCGGACCGGCAGCGGCAGCAGTTCCGCCAATCTCGCCTCGGCCAGCTCGGGAGGTGGCGCCAGCGGCGGAGGCGGCGCCGGCGGTGGTGGCGGGGGCGGTGGTGGTGGCGGTGGTGGCGGGGGCGGTGCCGGTGGCGGTGGTCCGGCCGGTTCGTCGGTCAATGTGCAGCAGGATAACCCGGTGGAATTCTGGAAGGAGCTCCGCGAGGAACTCGGGCACCTGCTCACCGAAAAGGGCAAGGGCACGCTGGCGATCAACATGACCGCCGGCCTCATCCAGGTCACCGACCGGCCGGCGGCGCTCGAGCGCATGGCCAGCTACCTTGAAGGCCTCAAGAACACGATCCATCGCCAGGTGGACATCGAGGCGCGGCTTTATGACGTGACGCTGAGCGACCAGTTCCAGCTGGGCGTGGACTGGGAGCACGCGATCCAGATGTATGGCGGCCAGATGGCAATTTCGGGTTCGCCGACGCCGACGGCCGCCGCGGGTGGATTCAACCTGAAGAACGGCACCTTCGCGGTCGATTTCAAGAACGCCAACACCAAGGTCCTGTTGCAGGCCCTGCAGGAGCAGGGCGAGGTGAAGGTGATTTCCAAGCCCAGCATCCGCACGCTCAACAACCAGACGGCCCTGATCAAGGTCGGCACGGAACGGCCGTTCTTCTCCCAGGCGACCGTGCTGGTGCCGACGGTGGGCACGACGACCGGCGGCACGGCCACGACCGCGGCGGGTGTCGAACAGGACATCGTCACGACGATCACCATCGGCACCATCCTGGCCATCACCCCGCAGATTTCCGACGACGACTACGTGTCGCTCGACATCTCGCCGGTGCTGACGTCCCTGGTGGAAACCCAGACGTCGCCCAACAAGCGGGCCAACGCGCCGGTCCTCGACATCAAGCAGGCCTCGACGCTCATCCGCGTCCGCAGCGGCAGCACGGTCGTTATGGGCGGCCTGATCCAGGAGGAAACCGCGAAGACCCAGCGCAAGCTCCCGATCGCCGGCGACATCCCCATCCTGGGCCACCTGTTCCGCGGCAAGTTCGAGGGCAGCCGGCGCCGCGAGCTGATCATCTTCATCACGCCGCGTTTGGTGGAAGAGGATGCCGTGGCCGCGGCAAAGTAGCCAAGTTTGACATTTCCCCTTGGGGGGACGTTCGGACCTAGTTCGCGACGTCAAGGAAAGGGGGGACGGCCCGCCGGGTCAGACTGCGAGGGGGGGTATCTTGCAACTGACGGAAGGCGGGCCGTCTTTTCTTTGGCTGGGGCCGGTTCGGCCTATGCGGAAAGCCCATCCGCCAACCCGCGAAACTTCTGCACCCGGCCGGCGTCAGCCACTGACACGGAGAACTCCGAGGCCGCCAGCACACGGCCCATCGGCACGCGCGTGTTGCGGTGCACCATCCGGCTGTCCCGGGTGGCGCTCGCGGAGACATGGAATTCCCGGGCCCCGCACTCGCGCAGGATGCGCGGCAGGTTGCGTTCGGTGATGCCGCCGCCGGGCACGACGATGATCCGGTCGCCGGCGACCCGGACGAGTTCCGTGACTAGTTCCAGCCCTTCGAGCACGGACTTTTCCTGGCCCGAGGTCAGCACCCGTTCCACGCCGAGCTCCACCAGTGTTTCGAGGGCGGCCCGCGAATCCAGCGCGACGTCGAAGGCCCGGTGGAACGTGACCGGCAGCGGCCGGGCCTCGGCGATCAGTTGGGCGGCGCGGGCGCGGTCCACCGAGCCGTCGGGCGCGAGGATGCCGAACACGATCATGTCGGCGCCGAGCCGTTTCAGCAGGGCCAAGTCACGTCGCATGATCTCAAACTCATCCGCGTCGTAGCAGAAGTCCCCGGCCCGCGGACGAATCATCGCGGCGATGGGCAGGGAAACCTTCTGCCGGACCACTTCCATCAGCCCGGCGGTAGGGGTGAGCCCGCCCTCGCCCAGCGCTGCACACAGCTCCAGCCGATCCGCCCCGCCGCGGGCGGCCGCCAGGGCGGAATCCACGGAATCCACGCACACTTCAATTGTCCGTCGCGCATTCATGGCGGGAGTGAATCTGAAGCCCGGATTCATGGCCAGTGCGGCGGGGACTTCCCGGCGATGAGTTCGCCCGGCATGTTGCCGCCATGCACTCCGTTGCCCTTAGCGACTTGGTTCGCCACTGCGAAGACCGCCTGCAACCGGCGCGGTTCACCGACTACGACGGCGCGATGAACGGGCTTCAGTTCGAGAATCGCGGCCGCGTGACCCGCATCGCCGCGGCGGTGGATGGCACCCTGGCGGTCGCGCGGAAGGCAGTCGCCGCCGGCGCGGACCTGCTGCTGGTGCATCATGGTCTATTCTGGGGCAAGACCGTGCCCTGGACCGGTCGGCGGGCTGACCTGCTGCGCCTGCTCGTGGAGCACAATTTGGCGGTGTATTCCCAGCACCTGCCGCTGGATGGGCATCCGCAGTTGGGCAATGGCGCCCAACTTGCCCGGGCGCTTGGTTTCCGGCGGCTCAGGCCGTTCTTCGACCACAAGGGCGCCGCGCTGGGCGTGCAGACCACGTTGGCGAAACCGATGGCCCGCGAGGCGTTGGGGCAGCGGCTGGAAACGGTGCTGGGCGGACCGGTCCGCCTGCTGCCCGGCGGTGGGCCGACGTGCCGGCGAATCGGCATCTGCACCGGCGGGGCGGGGAGCGAACTGCTCCAGGCGCTGCGCGAAGGTGTGGACACGTTCATCACCGGCGAGGGCCCGCACTGGACGTATGCCCTGGCCGAGGAAGCCGGCCTGAACGCGTTCTACGGCGGGCATTACGCGACGGAAACCTGGGGCGTGAAGGCGCTCGCGGCGGAACTCGGGGCCAAGTTCGGCGTGCCGTGGTTGTTCGTGGACCATCCCAGCGGCCTGTGAGCCGGCGCTTTGCCCGGGGCTCGGTTTGCGGCTAGGGTGCCGGTCTTATGACGACGCTGGCGTTGCATGAAGTCCACGAGGCGCTGGGAGCGCGGTTTGCCGAGGAACGCGGCTGCGAAGTGGTCGCCGACTACGGGGACGCCTTCGCGGAACACACGGCCCTGCGTAAGGCGGCGGCCGTGGTTGACCTGAGCTTCCGCGGCCGGCTTTGCCTGCTCGGCGCGGACCGGGTTCGCCTGCTGAACGGGCAAGTGACCAACGACGTGAAGGCGCTGGTCGCCGGGCGAGGTTGCCACGCCGCGTTCTGTTCGCCGAAGGGAAGGTTGGTGTCTGACGCCTATGTCTATTCGTTGGCGCAGGAACTCCTGCTGGATTTCGAACCGGGCCTGACCGCCGCGCTAACGGAACTGCTGGAACACCACATCGTCGCCGAGGACGTGCAGGTGGTCGATGTGGCGCCCCACTACGGCCTGTTCAGCGTGCAAGGCCCCCGGGCGGCCGAGGTTTTGGCCCGCCTGGAGCTGTTCGCGCCGCTGCCCGCGGATGCCCTCGCCTTCGTGTCC
>JBIIUN010000120.1:0-11331 GCA_044339945.1 Kapaibacterium sp. (SeqCode) | reverse complement strand
CATGTTCCTTGGTTCCTTTGGTGCAGGCCACCAGTTCGAGCAGTCCCCGCCGGAGGCACACGGACGCCTCCACATCCACGCAACGTTCCTCGAGGTTGATCGCGAGGCCGGGAAACTTGAGTTTGCTCACCGCGGCCGCGGCAGGAGAATTGGTATGCCCCACGATCGGTGCGGGCTGGTTGGTGGAAAATGTGTCGGGGGAGATTTCCGCTGCTCCGAGCACGAGGCCGGGCATCGCCAGCGCCGCCAGCAGTCTCAGTCGGAACGACGCCGACGGAGCGCGGACGCCCTCGTCCACGCGGGCGGCCGGTGCGACTGGTAACGTCCGGAATGGGGTAACTGCGGGCTCGCTGTTCGGTGCCTCGGAGCAGTTCAGCGAGAGTATTGCGAGCCGCACGGTGGACGGGCGGACGAGGGCGTCCGCGCTCCGGGAAACTGCCTGGTTCCGGCTCAGGAAACCTACCAGCCCATTGTTGGGCGCCGGTTTGTCCCTTCGCGCCGCGCCCGCTTCGGGAGGATCGCTGAAGTCGGCCGAAGCTCGGCCGCGTTGGTTGGCGGCGGCGTGAATTGGGGGCGAGCACGTTTCGACCGTCGTTTTCCAAGGAAGGCTCCGCACCGACCACGACGGGGCCCGGGCAATGGCGCCGCCACCGGTCCGGAAGCTGCCCGGGGCAATTGGGCTCACGGCATCCTCCACTCCAGCATTTCCAGCGTCATCAGGGCGTAGCAGGTGGCGAGAATGGGATCCGCTTCCCACCAGCGCGGTTCGGGATTCACCCATGAGCCGTCGGCCTGCTGAAGCTTGAGCAGGCGCCCCGCGACCTGGTCCCGCCAGCGAACTTCCGCGCCATCGGACAGCTTCAGACGCTCATCCCCGGAGGCGGTCAGCGCCTTGGTCAGCAAATGCAGGTAGTAGAAATACCCCTGCTGCCCCATCCCGGGATTCTCCTCGAGGGTGTAGTTTGCCCGCAGCCAGTCCTTCACCGCCACCACCCGCGGATCGTCTTGGCTCAGCTTGGCATAGAGGTAACTCAACAGGCCGCCGTAGCTCATGCTGCCATAACTTCGCAGGGCAACTTTCCCCGTCGCCGAGTTGGTGACGCCGCCCGCCATGCTGTGACCCGGGTAATAGAAGAAGCCGCCCCGATCCTTTGGGTCGGTCGAGACGCGGTCCGACGTGTTGGTGCCCGGCAGGTTTTGGCAGTTCTCCAGGAAGCGCACCACCGCCTTCCAGTCCAAGTCCGGCACGGGCGAGACCGCCGCCGGGAAATCCTTCGGGAACATCGCCTCGGAAGCCCGCATCGCCTCGATGGCCACCAGAGTGTTGTTCATGTCCGAGTGCTGATACTTGCTGCCGTAGCCCACTCCGCCGTCAAAGGGCGTGTCATTCGTGCCTTTGACGCCCAGGTCGATCTGGGTGCCGGCGAGGAACTCGCGGGCCTTCACCATCACCGGCAGGAAATTCGTGTCCGCGGCCGCGGTCAGCGCCATCAGCGCCAGGGAGGTGTTGTAATTCGCCAGCCCAGCTTTCTGGATGGAACCATCGGGCCTCACACAGGAGAGCAGGTAATCAAACCCCCGGTTCATCTCGGAGGTGCGGCTCCGCCGAAACCTTTGGGTTGGCTCCAGGTTCATGGCCGTCAGGGCCAAGGCGGTGACCGCCGGTTGATCGGGCGTGGACCACCAGCCGTTTGAATTCTGGG
This sequence comes from Kapaibacterium sp. (SeqCode), assembly GCA_044339945.1. Classification (GTDB taxonomy): domain Bacteria; phylum Verrucomicrobiota; class Verrucomicrobiia; order Limisphaerales; family UBA9464; genus CAIWAH01. The sequence goes on along the minus strand of JBIIUN010000120.1, from coordinate 9,628 downwards.
CCTTTTGGAGGAAAACAAGGCCCCGTTCAATGGCGGCGCGCACCTCCTGCCGGGTCGGCGCCTTGGCCTGGCCGGTCGGCGAGACGGGCTGGGCGTTTAATTCCAAGCAAAGGCCAAAGAACACGCCTGCGGCCAGAACAAAGGCTCTGAGTAACTTGTGTTGCATGCGAACGCGTCGCTCGCGCGGTTGCTCTCGAGCAAAATGGCCAGTGTCCTGCCCAGTGAACGGCCGCGTCGCCGCTTGCTCGGCTGGCTCCTGCTTACGCGCAGTCCTAACGCGAATTCCTGTCAGCAATCTGGGCTGGCGGGAGGCTGCGGGGTTCAAATTCGGCAACGAGGACAGCGATGCGCCCCGTGTTGGGCGGGACTTCTCCGGGCTTGCGGCGGGATTCGCTGCCGGGGCCGCCTCAGCCTTCGCCTTGGCCCCCCAGGTGTTCTCGACGCCGCGAACGGTGAGCCAACCCATGAAAACATCCTCTTCGGCGAAGCGCGTGCGGTCAAGCCGTCACCCGCCGCGGGTAACGGATCGCCCACGGTGCCTGCAAGGACTTCGACGCCGTGCTCGACTCGGTGAAGCAGGCCGGGCTGGCGAGCGAGGTGGCGCGGCTCCAGGCGCGCTTCGTCATCAAGGACGCCGGCCCGACCAGCAACGGCGCTGCGTGAACCTTGGGGAGCCGGGGCAACTCGGCTCCCCTTGATCGTTGCCGATGATCACAGCTCCAGACCGTGCGGCAGTTGGCCGGGAATCAGGAATGTCTTCACCCACTCGCCTTCGCCGCAGACGATCAGGCCGGGAAATCGCTTGAACCAAGGGCCGGTCGGAACCGTCGGCTGCGTATCCAGCCATTGCGCCAGCAGGCCGAGTTGGCTGGCCGGAATGCTTCGGTCTTGGATGCGGTCGAGGAGATGCCGGAGCAGGGCCGGAGGAAGATTCTGGCGGCGAACCTTAGGCATTGCCCTTCGGCCCGTAGAAGCCGCGTTCAATGGAATCGCGCAGCACGGCAACTTCCGCCCCATCGGCGGTTGCCACGAGGCGTGAGGCCAGGTCGTCCAGTTCCCGCGGACTCAACTGCCCCGAGGTGTCGATGGTGCGGGCAAAGCGGACCACGGCGGCCCGTTCCGCCGGCGGCAGCGCGACGATTTCCTCGATGATCCGGCTGGCAGTCATGACGGCACGCTACGAATCCGGGTTGACGGAGTCAAACCACCGGGCAGGCGGTCTCCGGACATTGCCTACAGGGACTTCGACGCCGTGCTCGACTCGGTGAAGCGGGCCGGGTTGGCGAGTGAGGTGGCGCGGCTCCAGGCGCGCTTCGTCATCAAGGACGCCGACCCGACCAGCAACGGTGCGGCGTGAACCTTGGGGGAGCCGGGGCAACTCGGCTCCCCTTGATCGTTGCCGATGATCACAGCTCCAGACCGTGCGGCAGTTGGCCGGGAATCAGGAATGTCTTCACCCACTCGCCTTCGCCGCAGACGATCAGGCCGGGAAACCGCTTGAACCAAGGGCCGGTCGGAACCACCGGCTCCGTGTCGAGCCATTGCGCCAGCAGGCCAGGTTGGCCGGCCGGAATGCTTCGGTCTTGGATGCGGTCGAGGAGATGCCGGAGCAGGGCCGGAGGAAGATTCTGGCGGCGAACCTTAGGCATTGCCCTTCGGCCCGTAGAAGCCGCGTTCAATGGAATCGCGCAGCACGGCAGCTTCCGCCCCATCGGCGGTTGCCACGAGGCGCGAGGCGAGGTCGTCCAGTTCCCGCGGACTCAACTGCCCCGAGGTGTCGATGGTGCGGGCAAAGCGGACCACGGTGGCCCGTTCCGATGGCGGCAGCGCGACGATTTCCTCGATGATCCGGCTGGCAGTCATGGCGGCACGCTACGAATCCGGGTTGACGGAGTCAAACCACCGGGCTGGTGGTCTCCGGACATTGCCGATCAGGAGACTTACTTGGTGTCCTCAGTTTGAATCCGCAGTCCGCCCAAGAACAGAATCACAAAGGTGGTCACTCCCAGGGTCCACGCCACTGGCTCAGCTCCGCCATAACCACCGACCGCCAGCGCCGCCAGCAAATGCATCCCACCTATCCAGAACAGGAGGCCTTTATACTCGTTTTCAGGAGGGTGGTAGACCAGTCGCTCAATTCGTTCATTCGCCCGTTCAATTGCTTGGAGAGTCTCTGTGTCTCCACATCGCTTCGCCGCGTCCAGGGCCCGATACAACTCTAACCTGCTCTCGGCTAGTCCTTTCTGATACGCATGTTTGATGCTGAGGCCATCATTTATATCCGTGTCACCAGCCAAGACGTGTTTGAGTCCAAGTCCATAATGAATTCCACGACCAAGCTTGCAGAGTATGTCAACCATGGTGTTGGTTGCCCAACGGGCAGCGGCGGCAATGTGCCGGGCGGAACGATACAGTCCGAATAGGACGGCAGCCCCAGCAATGCAGGAGCAAACGGTGGAGATTTGTTCGATGGTTGTCATGGATCAGGACTGTCGCATCTTCACCCTTTGGTTTTCCCCCTCCGGGTGGCCCCGGGGTGGGGACGGTCAGGTCGCGGAAAAAGAGATTCCTTCCCGTTGCTGCATCATCGTCGGCCACGCCTCGCGCAGTTTGATCAGCCCGCCGTCCGCAACAGCCGGCGGCGTCTGGCGCCCTGTCTCGCCTTGCCATGCGGGACCGTGGTTCACCGTTCCAAGACTGCCCGATAGAGGCGCACGGATGCTTCGCCCGCGTTCGGGTCCACAAACTCCAAGTCAGGCCGAGGCGAAGGAAAACTGACCAAGGGCGCCCACGTTGAACCATTGGCGGACGTTTCAATCGTCAGCCGCGCACTGTTGGCCGGGACACTGACCCGGATTCGGAAGTCGGAGGGGTTGGTTGAACGGAGCGAGCGAGAATCAAACACCGGGAAAGGCGGAAACGAGCGGCCGTCGCGATGGTCGTAACCGAATTGGAATTCCACGCCATCGGTAAAGGCGTCGTCATCGGTGTCGATGTCCAGGATGGTTCGCGGATCACCTTTCTCGGCAATCGCATGGAGAAGCCCGGCTCGCACCCGACGCACCGGTCCCAGCTTCGCTGGAATCACTGTCTGACCATAGGTCAGGCGAGCCGGTTCCGCGCCATCACCCCAAGCAATCAATGAACCATCGCTTCTCAGCGCGATTGACCAACCCACACCCGCCCCGACTTGGATTACGTTGGTCAGTCCTATGGGAACCACGACAGCCGTGGGTGCCGCCCAGTTTCCCCATGCCGAAACGGTTCCGTTGCGGAGCAGCGCGATGACGTGGGCGCTTCCACAGGCGATTTCCCGGACTGGCCCCAACTCGGCTGGCGGTTGCGAGCCCTCGATTCCCCATGTCACTACTGTTCCATCCGCACGCAGCACGGCGCTGATCGCGTCTCCCGCGGCGATGGCCACCACATTCGACAGGCCCGCCGGCACATTCGTCTGGCCGAAACCGTTGTAACCCCATGCTAGCACGTGTCCGTCTCCGCGAAGGGCCAAGCAATGGGTATATCCCGCGGCGATGGCAACGAGGTTGGTTGCCTCTGCGGGAACGGGCCGCATCCCGTAACCGTCATAGCCCCAATGCACCAGCGACCCGTCCGACAGGAGCGCCATGGTATAAACGTGCCCGGCGGCGACCTGTTTGACTCCTTTCAGGCCGGCGGGGACATCACACTGCCCCCGCTCGTTTCGACCCCAGCAATGGACCGTGCCGTCGGCCTTGAGCGCGGCGTTGTGCCCACCTCCAGCCGAGATGTCCACGGCGTCAAACGACAGGTTGGGAATGACGGACTGACCGAAGTGCGGGTCGCCGGTCTGGCCAGCGCTGCCCGCACCCCACGCAGTCCAACGGACAAGCGGCCCAGCGGTTGCGACGTCGCCTCTCGCCGGGAGCAACAATACGCATATCGGCAACAGCCAGCAGAATTGGCGGAGAAGGACAGTCACGTTCATGGAACCCACCGACCACCGGGACAGCCGCCGTTGAGTGCCTCCCACGTCCGGGCTACGCCCGAGAGGCGTAGCGGTTCCGAAGCCGGGCATCTCCGTCCGGCCGGGGTGGTCGGTTGAGCCGCCCGGAGGCAACGCTAAGCCGGCGCTGAAGTCTCCTTGGATCATGTTGCAGGAACGTGACCAACCCGGTGGTTTTGTCAGCACTCGAATTCAGACCTCCGCAGAAATCGGCGCGCCCTCGCGCTGCCTCCGCGGTGAAACGGCCCGCACTAACACTGCCCATAATTCCGACCACCCGACAGCAAGCACCGAGCGGAGTAAAAACGAGATCGGCGCGAAATTAAGGTTGGCCGAGCAAAGGCATCCCGGCGGAATCTTGGACTGTTGGCGTGCTACGCGATACAAATGAGCAATCGTGAAAGGTAAGGTCATTTACCTCGACCAGTTTGTGGTCCGAAAATGTTTCTGCCCTGACGCCACTGAACCTCACATGGCGTTCTATGCTCAAGTCGCAGAGCTATGCATGGATCTCGCGCTGAAGCGGATCGCGATATTCCCATTTTCCGAATCCCACTTGAGGGAAACCGCGAGCGTGGGCGACTTATCCCAACGAGCTGTTTTGACGGAAAACTTCCAGCGGCTGTCTAGCGGTCGGCAGTTCATTCAGCGGTCAGGCATTCTGATCAAGCAGGCAACCGAATTATGGAAGCAATCGCCGCCCGATTGGTCTTCTGACGGGGTGCTGTTCAAACACGGACTGAAATTCGGAGACCAACTGGAATCAACTCAGGGTCCCGCCCGTGCAGAGCAACACGAGTTGCTAAGGCACGTCTTGACGCGATGGGGGAGTTTGCCGAAGTCGGAGGTTTCAGGAATTGCTCAAACTGAAGCAGCGACCTACGCACGAATGTGCAGGCGGGACCTTGCTAGAGGGTTTCCTGCCACGAATGACGAGACTATTGCGCTGTTGGGCGCTGCCCATAACCAGCTGCTTAGCGAACTGTTCTGGCTAGCCACTGAAGACGGCCTTGAGGACCCGAGCGGTTGTGCGTTGGCCTTCCTCCAAGATCGGGCGATCGATGTCCCAAGCATTCATCTCGAAAGCGAGCTCTGGGCGAGTTTTGCCAAAGGTAGACGCCCCGAGGATTTGCCCAGGGCATCCGACCCAGCCAATACCGCCGAGGACATTCACTTTGTTTCCGCGTTTATCCCATATTGCGACGCAGCGTTCATTGACGAAGGAATGCGAACGCTGGTGACGCAGTCAAAGCTGTTCAAGCACCTCAAGCCGCGGGTCTTTTCGATATCGAACAAAGATGCCTTCATCGCGTATCTGTCCAGCTTGAGAGACAGCGATGGCCGATCGTGAATTGCCGGGGACATGGACTATCCCGCCCCTACAGGGCTTGGACAATTTGTTGGATGATTTACCCAGGGCGACGCGGACTTCGTCTCGCTTGCCCTGGGCTATCTTCTGCCGGGCTTTCAGCCCTGTCGCAACACGCTGGGTCGGAGACCGGCGCTCCGTTCACGCCGGCTTCCAGCGGGTGCCGTCGGCGAAGATGGTGGTCTGGGTGTAGGCGCCGATGGCGAGGTCGAGTTCGATGAGCTTGGCGCCCTTGCGGACCTTTTCGCCGCCGTAGCCGGCGTGGCCGGTCGCGCGGCCGTAAACGAGGTCCAGGTCGCGGGCCCGCACGGCGTAGTCGTTGACGTGGTCGTGGCCGCAGAAGGTGGCGCGGAGGGCGCGGCCCTCGGCGAGCGCGGGCAGGGCGCGCCCGGATTCCTGTTCGTGGCAGACTTCCTCGTGGCAGAGACCGGCGGTCACCTTGGGCCGGAAGAGCGTCTTCTGGTCGAGCAGCGGGATGTGGAAGAAGCCGAGCGCGGGCGTCGGGGTGGCGGCGGTGCGGGCGGTTTCCGCCTGCATCCGCCGGAGCGCGGCCAGCTGCCAGTCGCCGAGGCCGAACTGGTTGCTGTTGAGCACGAACAACTGCGCTGCGGCCCGGGCCGCGCCCGTGGCGTCGGTGGTGCGGACTTCGATCCGGTAGTCGCCGTGCGTGGCGCCGCCGCGGTAGAGCGAGTGGCGGGCGGCTTCGAGGGCGTCGTGACCGCGCTGGAAGTCGTCGAGTTGGTCGTGGTTGCCCCAGCAGGTGGCCCACGGGACGCCGAGCGCGGCGAGCTTGGGGAGGACGTGTTCGAGCGTGGCCTGGCCGCGGCCGCCGGGGTTGTCGTGCCACAGGTCGCCGGTCGCTACGATGAGGTCCGGCCGGAAGTGGCGGACGAAGTTCTGCCAGTCGCGTTCCGTCGCGCGGTCGTCGCCGGTGACCTCCAGGCCCTGCTTCACGCCGCAGAAGAAGTGGTTGTCGGTGAACTGGAGCAGGCGCAGCCCTTGGCGGCGTCCGAGGTCGAGCGTGGCGACGCCATCGCCGGCGCGGGCCGGACGGGTGCTGCGGCCGATGACGGGCGGAGTTGCCGCCGCCTCGGCCCCGAGGAGCGACGGGGCGGCCAGGAGGGAACCAAGCGCCACGGGCGTGGCCTGCATGAACGTGCGACGCGAGATCACGGCGGGGAATCTGGCGAGGTCAGAGGCGGAGGCAAGCCTACCTCCCGCCTCTTCGGCGTGGCTCCAGGGAACGGCTTCTGGCACGCTCGCCGCATGGGGACATCACAGCCCATTCCCGATGACGCCGATCCGCTCGCCGCGCGCCTGGCCGCGCTGGGCGTGCGGGAGGAGGATTTGGAGGAGACCTTCGTGCGTTCCGGCGGCCACGGCGGCCAGAACGTCAACAAGGTCGCGACCTGCGTGATGTTGGTGCACAAGCCGACGGGGCTGGCGGTGAAGTGCCAGGAAACCCGGCACCAGGGGCAGAACCGGGAAATCGCCCGCGAGCAACTGGTGGCGAAGCTGGAGGCACGGAAGAAGGCCGCCGCGGACGCCGCCCGGGCTCAGCGCGAAAAGCTACGCCGCCAGAAGCGGGGCCGGAGCAAGGCCGCCAAACGCCGCATCCTCGCGGACAAGGCCCACAACTCGGCGAAGAAGGCCCAGCGCCGTTCGGCCGGGCCCGATTGACGCGCACTGCCCGCAGGTGGGCGTGTTCCCGCCCCCTTCACCTGACCAGTGGGGAGTATTCTGGCCCATGAACGGCGAACCCCGCTTCGTGACGTTGGGCAAGAAATGTCGTGAGTGCGCTAATTACGGTTAAGCCAACCGAGTCTCATTGGGGTAACTCGTTGCACAGATGGCGCAGAAGTTCACCGGACGCCCACCTCGCATAGGTTTGGCGGACGACCGGGAGACAGGACGGGCGCGATAGAGTGAATCCTGACCAGTGAGTAAGTTTATGAGACATCCAACCCAGAACTCAGCATCCCAAACCCCAGGGCGATCTTGGCGGACGCGGCTGACCGCGACGCTGATCCTCGGGGCCGCCACCCTGTGGGCGACCACCCTGCAAGCGCAGGGTGCGTTCAAGCTGATCAAGCCCACCGAGGGCGGCATCATTGTCAGCCCGGTGATCACCAACATCGCCGACGGCGACAGCGTGGTCGTAAGGTGGCTCGGGCTTACGCCGCCCTACAAGCTGCAGCACAAGTCAACACTGGCGGGGGACATGTGGCACGATGTAGCCGGTCCCACCACCGAGACCACGGCTTCGGTGGCCAAGCCGGGCGATTCCGGATTCTTCCGCGTGCTGGGTTCCGATCCCTCCTACGTGGGCTCCGATGCCTGCGCGGAATGCCACAACGTGGCGCCGCAGCAGACGCACTCCGGATGGATGGACACGGCGCACGCCACGGCCTTCGACACGCTCAAGAAGATCGGGCAGGACAAGAACTCGTCCTGCCTGCCCTGCCATACCGTGGGTTACAAAGCGGGCGGCTACGTGGACATAGGCACCACGCCTCACCTGACGGGCGTGCAGTGCGAAAACTGTCACGGCCCGGGCGGCGCCCACGTGGACTGGGCCAGCGGTTCGGCCCTGCCGCCGAAGATCCTGCCGATCACGACGCCGAGCGCGATGCTCTGCGGTGGCTGCCACAATGGCTTCCACCATCCGACCTATGACGAATGGAAGACCGCGGGCCACGCCGAGGTGATTGCCTCGGTGGCCTCGGGCTTCATGAACACGAACATCGTGAGCGCCCAGGGGCGGATGGCCTCGTGCGGTTCCTGCCACTCCGGCGCGGTGCGCTTCCAGATGGAGAACGCCTACAACAAGTTCACCGGCAATGCCCGCACCAACGTGGCGTGGCCGACCGGCATCGAGGCCGCCGAAACCAGCGTGACCTGCGTGACCTGCCACGACACGCACAACAAGCATGTCTACACGAACGTGATCACCGGCCTGGTTTACACCAACCAGCTCCGACATCCGCTGACCTCAACGAACAACTTCTCCTACAACACGGGCGCGACCTTCGCCTCGCAGTTCAATCCCGCGACCAGCCTCTGCGCCAACTGCCACAACGCCCGCGGTGCCTCCGTCACCGGCAATGGCCGTCCGCCGCACCATTCGCCGCAGTATAACGTCATGATGGGCAACATCGGCGTCACCGACTCCGTGACCCCGACCCAGGGCGCCCACTGGAAGAACCCGCTGCAATGCGTGGGCTGCCATACCCATGGCCACAACCAGGCCAATCCGACGCCTGGCGATCCGGCCTACACCGGCCATGGCTTCCGCTGGACGGTCCAAGCCTGCCAGGAATGCCACAAGAGCCCCACCGGGCCGCTGTCGGCGACCAATCTGCTCTCCGTGACCCAGATGGAGATCCGGGGCCTGATTGCCCAGACCAAAACCGTGCTGGACGTCTGGGCGACCACGAAGAACACCAACACGTGGGCCACGCTCTACGGCGCCTTGGGCTGGGAATACGCGTCGCCGGGTCAGCTCTCGAACCCGACGGGCAGCAGTTCCCTCCGCGGACCGACCGACGGTTCGTCCGGTTCCGCGAACATGCAGGCCCAGATCCCGCTCGCGATCCGCGAGGCCCGCTACAACCTGTATCTCGTCGAGCATGACGGCAGTCATGGCATCCATAACGCGCCGTATGCCCGTTACCTGTTGGAAGTCGCGCAGAGGAAGGTGAACGCCGAATTGGCCAAGTAGCCGTTCCGGCTCCGTTCACTGGTCATAGCCGACGCCTGCGGTCCGTCCTGGACTGCGGGCGTCTTGCTTTTCCCGGCCGCACCCCCGCGGGCGAATTGACCCGGTCAGCCCGAAATGTTGGGCTTGGCCCATGGCCAACGCCGAATTGAAGATCGAAGTCCTCGCCCAAGGGCAGGGAGCAACCCCCAAGCGCGGGTCCACCGTGGTGGTCCACTACACCGGCTGGCTGACGGACGGCACCAAGTTCGACAGCTCGGTGGACCGAAAGGAGCCCTTCGAGTTTGTCCTAGGGTTGGGCCAGGTCATCGCCGGGTGGGACCAGGGCGTGGCCACGATGAAGGTCGGCGACCGCGTGCGACTGACGATCCCGCCGCATCTCGCCTACGGCGCCAACGGCTACCCCGGGGTAATTCCGCCGGCGGCCACACTCGTCTTCGAGGTGGAGCTGCTGGAGATCCAGTGAAGCGTCCGGGCCCGCCGGCCTGACGGTCAGAGCAGCCGCCGTTGGGCCGCGTCGGCGGCCAGTTCGGCGCCCAGCCCGCCGCCCCGCGCG
>JBIIUN010000561.1:0-2990 GCA_044339945.1 Kapaibacterium sp. (SeqCode) | reverse complement strand
AACGCCCGACGGCAGGAGGGGCGATCACTTCCCGAAGCGAGCCTGCTCCGTCCTTCCGGTGCTCTTGCCCGACGTCTTCCTTCCCCCCTGGCATCCCAGCGCGTTGCCCACTATACCGTGGCCATTCTCCGCTGTTTCGCCGTCGTGCTGGCGCTGGTCAGGGCGGTCCGGGTCTGCGCCGGGCCGGACGACGACTGAGAGTCGCCCAGGCACCCGGGCATGCTCGCGGGGAGCAGCGGCTCAGATTCCGCCGCCGAAGTCCGCGGTCTGATGGACGGCGGAAACCTCGGCAGGCAGGGAGTCGCCGTCGCGCGAAAGCACCCGGTATTCGCGGATCTGGAAGCTCACGGCGTCGCCTTGGGCGAGCTTGAGGCGCGTGAACTCATCCTTGGTGATGCGGGTGCGCAGCACGAGGCCGGACGGCGTCTCCAACTCCAGGCGCAGGAGCACGCCGAGGAAGTAGACGTGCTTGATCGTGGCCCGGTAGCGGTATTCGCCGAGGTTCGGCGAGAGCTGGACGGCGTAGGGCCGGAAACCGATGCGCAGCCGCTGTCCCTCGGCGACGCCGTGGGTGGGAAACACCAGTTCGTTCAGCCGGGCCACCCCGTTCTCGACGCGGAGTTCCAGCACGTTGAGCACGCCGATGAAGCGGGCGACAAATTCGTTGTTCGGCTGCTCGTAGACGTCGCGCGGGGCGCCGACCTGTTCCAGCCGGCCGCGGCTGAAGATGACGATGCGGTTGCTCACCTCCATCGCCTCCTCCTGGTCGTGCGTGACGAAGACGGTGGTCACGTTCAGCTCGTCGTGCAGGTGCACCAGCCAGTCGCGGAGCTCCTGCCGGATCTTGGCGTCCACGGCGCCGAAGGGTTCGTCGAGCAGCAGCACGCTGGGCTTCGGGGCCAGGGCGCGAGCGATGGCGACGCGCTGGCGTTGGCCGCCGGAGAGCTGGTGCGGGTAACGTTTTCCGAGGCCGTCGAGGCCGAACAGCTTCAGCAATTCTTCCACGCGGGCAACCCGTTCGGCCTTGGGCCACTTCTTGATCTTGAGGCCGAAGGCGATGTTGTCGAAGACGCTCATCGTCTTGAACAGCGCGTAGCCTTGGAAGACGAAGCCGATGTTGCGCTGCTGGACCGGCACGTCGTTCATGCGTTGGCCGCGGATGATCACGTCGCCATCGGTCGGGACCTCGAGCCCGGCGATCATGCGGAGCACGGTGGTCTTGCCGCCGCCGCTGGGGCCGAGGAGGGCGACGAGTTCGCCCTCGGCCACGGTGAGGGAGACGTTGTCCACGGCGGTCACGTCGCCGAAGCGTTTGGAGACGGATTTCAGCTCGATGCTCATGCGGGGGAAGATTCGTCCGGATTGCGGGGCACCGCCTGGGCCGCCGCCTGTTCGCGGTGCTGCTTCCATTCGAGGTAGGTTTTGAGGAGCAGCGTCAGCAGGGCGAGCAGGGCCAGCAGGCTGGCGACGGCGAAGGCGGCGGGGCCCTGGTATTCGTCGTTCAGCTTCTCCACGCGCAACGGCATGGTGTCGGTCTGGCCGGTGATATGCCCGCTGACCACGGAGACGGCGCCGAACTCGCCCATCGCCCGGGAGTTGCAGAGGATGATGCCGTAGAGCAGCCCCCACTTCACGCTCGGCAGGGTGACGTGCCAGAAGGTCTGCCAGCCGCTGGCGCCGAGGGTCAGCGCGGCCTGTTCCTGGTCGGAACCCTGCGCCTGCATGATCGGGATCAGCTCGCGGGCGACGAACGGAAACGTGATGAACACGGTGGCCAGCGCGATGCCGGGCACGGCGAAGATGATCCGGATGTCGCGGTCCATCAGCCACTCGCCGAAGTAGCCCTGCATGCCGAACAGGATCACGAAGACGAGTCCCGCCACGACCGGCGACACGGAGAACGGCAGGTCGATCAGCGTGATCAGCAGCGACTTGCCCTTGAACTCGAACTTCGCGATCGCCCAGGCGGCCGCCAGGCCGAAGACCACGTTCAAAGGCACGCTGATGGCGGCGACCAGCAACGTCAGGCGCATGGCGGCCAGCGAGTCGGGATGCGCGAGCGACGCCCAATAGTGGGGCAGCCCCTTCGCGAAGGCTTGGGCGAAGACGTTGACCAACGGCAGCAGCAGGAACACGCCGGCGAACAGCAGCGCCACGCCGGTCAGCAGCCACTTCACCAGCGGCGACTCCTCGGAGCCGCGCTGCGACTTTTGCGTTCCGGCGCTCGGCCGGGGAGTGACGGTTCCAGCCATGGTTCAGCGTTCGTAACGGCTCACCCAGCGTTCGAGCAGGTTGATCACGCCCAGGAGCACGAAGGAGACCGCCAGCAGCACGAGGGCAATCGCCATGGCGCCGGTGTAGTCGTATTGGTCGAGCCGTTCCACGATGAGGATCGGCGCGATCTGGGTCTTGTATTGGATGTTGCCGGAGATGAAGACGACCGAGCCGTATTCGCCGATGGCCCGGCCAAACGCCAAGGCGAAGCCGGTCAGCAGCGAGGGCAACAGCAACGGCGCGATCACGCTCACGAAGGTCCGCGCCCGGCCCGCCCCGAGGGTCGCGGCGGCTTCCTCCAGTTCGCGTTCCAGGTTCTCCAGAACGGGTTGGAGCGTGCGGACCGCAAACGGCAGCCCGGTGAACGTGAGCGCGATGACGACGCCAAGCTGGGAGTAGGCACCCTTGATGCCTAGCGGCACAAGGAACTGGCCGAGCCAGCCGTTCGGGCCAAAAAGGTCCGCCAGGGTCAGGCCGGCGACGGCCGTCGGAAGCGCGAACGGGAAGTCCACCAAGGCGTCCAGCAGGCGGCGGCCGGGAAACGTGTAACGGGTCAGCACCCAGGCCAGCAGTGTGCCGAACACGGCGTTGACCAGCGCCGCAATGAAGGAGGCACCAAAGGTCAGCCGGTAGGCCGCCAGCGCCCGTTCGGTGGTGGCCAGCTTCCAGAACTCCGCCCACGTCAGCGACGACGCCCGCAAGGCCAGCGCGCCGAG
>JBIIUN010000560.1:0-2993 GCA_044339945.1 Kapaibacterium sp. (SeqCode) | reverse complement strand
TGTTGCGATGGTTGAGCGCGGCCACGACCGAATTCACCTCGTCGTCGCCGGTGCGGGTTTCGAGGCCGACGGCGCCTTGGCCGACGGCAGGGAGCATTTCCTCGGGTTCGAGGATGGTGGCCAGCACGCCGGTCGGCGGCGCCTTGAAGCCGGCCAATTGTTCCGGGGTCAGTCGGGGATCCAGGCGGAGTTCACCCTTTGCCCCGATGAAACACTGAAGGCGGACCAAACCAGCGGCGGCCAGGACGGTGGCGTCAAAGGCGTCGTTCTCGACCAGCTTGCGGAGGCGGGTGTCCACGTTGCCGCGAATCTCAACCACCTGCACGTCGGGCCGGGCCGCCCGGATTTGTGCCGCCCGACGGGTGCTGCTGGTCGCGACGATGGCATTGGGCGGAAGCGCCTCGAGTCCGGCCCGGGCGGTGCCGAAATACGGTGCGCGGCCTGCCGCCGGCTGGGAACGGCGCGCGGCAAACTCGGCGAACCCGGCATCCCGGAACAGCAACACGTCGCGCACGTCGGCCCGGGCCGGGGTGGCGGTGAGTTGCAGTCCCTCCGGCAATTCGGTCGGCAAATCCTTGAGGCTATGCACCGCGAGATCGGCCTCCTTGGCGAGCAGCGCGACCTCGAGTTCCTTGGTGAACAACCCCTTGGGCAGCGCTTCGCCGGGCTGGGCCAGAGCCGCGGCTTGCAGCTTGTCGCCGGTGGTCTTGATGATGCTCAGCTCGAACTGCCGTTCCGGCCAGAGGTGGCGCAGGTCGGCGAGCACGGAGTTGGCTTGAGCCAGGGCCAGGGCGGAGCCGCGGGTGCAGATGATGAAGGGGCGGGACACGGGGAAAAGTGGGCTCAGTTCGGCTGCGGGCGAGAAGTGCCGGGCGGCCAGCTTTCGGCCAGGCGGGCGAGCAGTTGGGCGGCGCGCTCCCGGATGATTGTTTCGCAGCGCATCAGTTCTTCTCGCCGGGCTTGGAGATGGCCGTCGGCGGTCGTCCGCAGGTCGTCCATGTCGGCCAGAAACACGTCGGGCAGGGCGCGCACCGCCGGGTCGATGTCCCGGGGCACTGCCAAATCAATCAGCAGGAGCGGCCGAGGAGCGCGGTGGCGTTGAAGCCGTCCAAGCCGGATCGGGTCCAAGACATAGTGCGGTGCGCGGGTGCTGCTGATGACGACGTCCACGCCGGCGAACTCTTGCTCCCACGCATCGAACCGGATCGCCTTGCCGCCCAGTTCGGCGGCGAGCGCGGCGGCCCGGTCAAAGGAACGGTTGCTGACGATCAGGCTGCGTGCGCCGCGGCTGAGCAATGCGCGCGCCGTCTTCTCGCTGGTGTCACCCGCGCCGATCACCATCACGTCGCGTTGCGACAGGGGGCCGAGGATGGATTCGGCCAGTTCGACGGCCACCGACGCCACGCTCGTCTGTCCGCGCTGGATGCCGGTCTCGGTCCGGATCCGTTTGGCCACCCCGAAGGCCGTCTGGAAAGCCTGGTTCAGCAGGCGTCCCGTGTGGCCGGCCGCGAGCGCGGCGGCGTAAGCCTGCTTCAATTGGCCAAGGATTTCCGTCTCGCCGAGGGCCAAGGAATCGAGTCCCGACGCGACCCGAAACAGATGCTCCACCCCGGCCTGCTGCGGGTGGAGGAACAGGGCGCCGGAATCCGCGCGGGCGACTTGCCGATCCAAGTGCAGGAAATTGGCCAAAGCGTCGGCTGCGCCGGGCATCGGCAAGGGGGTGGCGGCATACAGTTCGACCCGGTTGCAGGTGGAGACGAGGACCGCCTCCTGCGCTAGGCCGGCCGACCGCAACCGGTCCAGCGCCGGCGCCAGTTCACGTTCGCCGTAGGCGAAACGTTCCCGTAACGCCACGGCGGCCGTCCGATGGTTGAGGCCGACGGCGACGAAATTCACCGGACCTCCCCGCGAAAACGAACCAGGGTGCCCCGGCGGGCGTGATTCCCACCGGAATCCATCCGCGCCGTGGAAACGGCGGACGGGCGGAGGACATCCAAGTTGGACCGGGGCGGCAGCGGCACGGAGGCAGCCTAGGAAACCGCCCGGCGAATGTCCAAGGCGACCTCCGGGCCGGACGTGCCGACGCCCGTATCCCGCGGACCGATAGTCGGTTCCCGTTGGTTGACCCCTCCCGGGTCCGTCCTTACTGTCCGCGCGGCGATGGCGGTCACACCACTTAACCGACCCGACAGCGGACGCGACGGCAACCCGCTGCCGCCTTCCGTGGCGAATTGGGAATCCATTGTGGGGCCGGTGCACCCGTTCCTCGACCGGGTTACCCGCCGGCTGCACGAACAAATCGCCAGTTTTGACCCGGAGATCGCCGAATACGCCCGCTACGCCCTCGATAACCAAGGCAAGCAACTGCGCCCCGCCTTGGTCGCACTGGCCGGCAGCACGGTGGGTGAATTGAATGACGATCTGGTGACCGTCGCGGTCGTGATCGAGATGGTGCACCTCGCGACGTTGGTCCACGACGACATCATGGACGGGGCTGAATTGCGCCGGCGCCGGCCCACCATGGCCGCGCAGTGGGGCAACGAGGTTTCCGTCTTGCTGGGCGATTGCCTGTTCGCGCACGCGCTGCGGCTGGCGGCCAGCTTCCCGACGCCGGCCGTGTGCCGGGCGGTCTCCGAGGCTACGTTGCAGGTCTGCACCGGCGAAATTCTCCAGACCCACCGCCGCCGCCGGTGGACGGTCGGCCGGGACGAGTATTTCAAGGTGCTGGAAATGAAGACCGCCGAGCTGTTTGCCTTGGCGTGCGAATTGGGCGGTCTGCTGGCCGGTGCCGTTCCCGCCCAACAGGCGTCCCTGCGCCGTTATGGCCTCAAGCTAGGCACCGCCTATCAGGTTTATGATGACTGCCTGGACCTCTACGGTTCCGAGCGCATTGCGGGCAAGTCATTGGGCACCGACTTGGCGACAGGGAAGGTGACGTTACCGTTATTGACCTTCCTGGAGCGGTCCAATCCGGCGGATCGGGCTGAAATGCT
>JBIIUN010000558.1:0-3005 GCA_044339945.1 Kapaibacterium sp. (SeqCode) | reverse complement strand
CCGCGCCCACGAGTTCGGTCAACACTGGTCCCGGAGTGACATTTCCCCGATCGCTGACAGCGCGTTTACGGATTTCCCTCGCCGTGGGTCGCGACCGCCGACGCTGACACTCGCCTTCCATCGGAAGGGCCTCCGTTGATACTGATGGGCCTGGGTTGAAAAGCGATTCGCCCGCCCGGCCGAAACCCGTATCCTGCCGCCCGTGAGTTCCGCCACCAACGCCCCGGCCGGGTCGCCGACGTCCACCAACCGCCTGGCGCAGGAAAAGTCCCCGTATTTGCTCCAGCACCGGCACAATCCGGTGGACTGGTTCCCGTGGGGTGACGCCGCGTTCGCGAAGGCTCGCAAGGAGGACAAGCCGATCCTGCTCAGCATCGGCTACTCGACCTGCCATTGGTGTCACGTGATGGAGCGGGAGTCCTTCGAGGACGCGGCAACCGCGAAGGTGCTCAACGAGCATTTTGTCAGCATCAAGGTCGACCGCGAGGAGCGGCCCGACCTCGACAAGATCTACATGACATTCGTGCAGATGACGACCGGCAGCGGCGGCTGGCCGATGAACGTCTTCCTCACGCCGGACCTGAAGCCGTTCTACGGCGGCACCTACTGGCCGCCCGAACCGAAGCACGGCCGGCCCAGCTTCACCCAGGTGCTCGGGCGCGTCGCGGAACTCTGGAAGGAGAAGCGCGCCGACATTGCCGACTCGGCCAATGACATCGCGACCCGGCTCAAGGCCATGGCGGAGCACGATTCGCAAAACGCCTTTCCCGCCGGCGAACGCGAACTGCACGGCGCCGGTCAGTCGTTCCTGCACGAATACGACCCGCACCACGGCGGCTTCGGCGGCGCCCCCAAGTTTCCCCGCCCCAGCCAGCCATTGCTGCTGCTGCGTTACGCCCGCCGGTTCGGTGACGCGGACGCCCTCAAGGCCGTGTTGCACACGTGCGACGCGATGGCCGCCGGCGGCATGAATGACCAACTCGGCGGCGGCTTTGCGCGCTACTCGGTGGATGAGCAATGGCTCGTGCCGCACTTCGAGAAGATGCTCTACGACCAGGCCCAGCTGGTGCAGCTCTACCTGGATGCGTATCTCGTCAGCGGCGAATCCCGCCACGCGGACGTGGCCCGCGACGTGATTCGCTATGTGCTGCGGGACATGACGCATCCCGAGGGCGGCTTCTATTCGGCCGAGGACGCCGACAGCGAAGGCAAGGAAGGGAAGTTCTACTGCTGGACCCACGACGAGCTGTCCAAGCTGCTCACGGTCGAGGAATTCAACGTCACAACGCGCCACTTCGGGATCACCAAGGCGGGCAACTTCGTGGACCACAGCGACCCGCAGCCGTTGCCCAACCTCAACGTCCTCAGCCGCGCCGAACCGGTGACCCACGAGGCCGACCTGCTCCTGCTCGAATCGGCCCAGGCCAAGATGCGGGCCGAAAGGGCGAAGCGGGTTCGTCCCCACCTCGACGACAAGGTGCTGGCCTCGTGGAACGGCATGATGCTGGGCGCGATTGCCCGGGCCGCGGCAGTGTTGAAGGAAGACGAGTTCAAGGACGCCGCCGAACGGAATCTGGCGTTCCTCCGGGCGAAACTTTGGGACCCCTCGACCCGGACACTTTTCCACCGCTGGCGCGACGGCCAGCGCGACGACGTGCAGTTGCTGGATGCCTACGCCAACCTGCTCGCGGGCGTGGTGGACCTCTACGAAACCACGGTGGATCCGCGCCACTTGGCGTTCGCCGTCGAACTCGCCGAGGCCACGATGAAACGCTTTTACGACCCGGCGAACGGCGGCTTCTGGCAAACCACCGCCGACGCGCCGCACCTGCTCCTGCGTCACAAGGAGGACTACGACGGCGCCGAGCCCAGCGGCAACAGCGTGGCCGCACTGGTGTTCCTCAAGCTCGCCGTCATCTGCGATCGCAAGGACTGGCGCGAGGCCGCCGAAAAGACGATCCGGCTCTTCGCGCAGCGGCTGCACCAGATGCCACAGGCCGTGCCGCACCTCCTGCTCGCCCTGGACTTCGCCCTGCAAGAGCCCAAGCGGGTTGTGCTGGTGGGCGACTTTTCGTGCGGCAGCACCGCGTCCTTGCTTCGCGCCGCCCACGGGGTGTTCGAGCCGCACAAAGTCGTGCTCGGCAACGCCGGTCCGGTCGAGGCCTTCGCGAAGACGCTGCCGGTGAACGAGGAGTTTACCCAGGCCTTCTGCTGCACCGGCTCCGCCTGCGAGCCCCCGACCCGCGAACGCGCCAAAGTGGCTGAGTTCCTTCGTCGGCGGCCGAAACCCTGAACGCGCGGCCGCAGGACGCTGGGTCAGCCATCGGCGCAAACCTCCTGCTCCGCGGCGCCACTTTCCCGGTAAGGTGCGGGCGGACTGCTGCCGATAACGCCTTGGCTTCGCCGCGGTTGTCCACGGCCCTACGGGCCATTCGCCACTACCGCCACGCCGGTGCCGGGCGCAAAACCCGCGGGAAGCCGACGCTGTGCCCCCTGACCATTCTGCCGCCGCCCACCGCTCCGTGTGGGCCGTGATTCACTTCCGGCGAGTCCGGCGGGTGGCTCGGCGTTTGGTGATGTTTGGCGCACTGTGGTCGATCCTGGCGGGATTGGGCGGCCTGTTGGCCCGCCTGCTGATCGGAGCCACCGCGACGCCGCCCCTGCAAATCAGTGAGTGTCTCGGCCTGTTGGGCGCCGGCACCTCGCTCTTGCTCGGCCTGCCCGAAGCGTTTCGGCCGACGGACAAGCCCGGCCGGGGCCGATCCCGTCGTTGGCGTCGCTGGGCCATCGGCAGCGCCTTCGTCCCGCTGGTCATCGGCCTGATTGGACTGTTCGCCAGCGCCAACGGAGGAGCACCCGGCTTGCCCCCCCTGCCCCAGCTGGCGTTGGCGTGCCTCTTCATCCTGTCGGCCACGGCGCTGTTCGGCTGGCGGACGCGGCGCCATCTGCGGGCCGTCCAACTGATCATGGCCGTCGTCGGTTTCGGCGCCTGGTTCTTCCTGCTC
>JBIIUN010000559.1:0-3005 GCA_044339945.1 Kapaibacterium sp. (SeqCode) | reverse complement strand
CTGGGCGACGGCGAGGGCCGCGCTGTGGGCGAATTCGTTGGCGTTGCCGACGACGAAGGTGGCGAAGGTGTTGTTCGGGTTGAACAGCGGTTCGGCCTTCCCGGCGGGGGCGGCCTCGGGTTTGGCGGGCGCAGCCGCGTTTTCGGCGTCTTCCTCGGCCTCGGCCTCGGCGAGGGTCTTGGCGGCGGGCGCGACAGGCAGGCCTTCGCCGACGACGAACTCGATCTTGATGGGGCGGACCGAGACCTTGCTGACCACGGAACGGAGCAGGTCGAGGTAGTTATCGGTCAGCCACATCACGCAGAAGTCGTCGGCCACCTCCAGGGTCAGGACATCGCCCTTGAGCGCCGTGGCGCGCACGGGGGAAAACCAGAGGGAATAGATCTCCGGTTTGAGCATGCCGCGCAGGGTTTCCTGCGAAGCGGTCCAGACGGCTTGGGCGGTGGCGGACATTGAGGCAATAGGTGGGCGAATCGGCCGAAATCGTTGAGTTTATCCAGAGGGGGGTGTCACCCCTCCGTAACGCAGCCCGCGAGAAGGGTTTGGATACCCCGGGCCGCCGGCGCCGCCGCGCCCGGAAGCTGGCCCGCCGCCCGCCGGAAGGCTGCGAAAAAGTCACGTAAAGTGCCTGTTTTCAGCAGCTTGCATCCATGCATGCGACCTATGTTGGAAATGGTATCCACGGTGAATCCTTCAGCGGGGGTGGTGCGAAGACGGGAGGCTTGTAGGAGACGGGGCGGGGGCAAACTAGGCGAAAATGTTAAGAGTTCCCCCCAAGTTATTCACAGGTTGTCCGTTCTCCCCGATTCGCCCCGTTTTCGTTGGTTTTGCATTTGTGAACGGAGGCGCGTTTCCCCGAGGTCAAGCCGTAACCCGGGAACAACTCAGACGGCGGCCTCGCCGCGTTCGTCGGTGCGGATGCGGATGGCTTCCTCGACGGCGGAAACGAAGACCTTGCCGTCGCCGATTTTGCCGGTTTTGGCGGCTTTCGTGATGGCGCTGACGGCTTTGGCGACGGCGCTGTCGGCGACGACGAGTTCGAGCTTGATCTTCGGGAGGAAGTCTACGGTGTATTCGCTGCCGCGGTAGATCTCGGTGTGGCCCTTCTGGCGGCCGAAACCCTTCACTTCGACGACGGTCATGCCTTCGATTCCGGCTTCCTGGAGGGCGTCCTTCACGTCTTCGAGTTTGAAGGGCTTGATGATGGCTTCGATTTTCTTCATGTGGGGCGAATTGACTGCGTGGCTTGGTAGGCGCTGCGTGCGGCGATGTAAAAGCGAAACTGCGTTCCGGGCGTGGATTCAGCGGGATGAATGACCGGATGAGCGCGGCGCATTCCTGCGTGTTGCCCGTTGCCGCCCGGGCAGGGGTGTGGAAGTTTCCCGCCGCCTACTTATGGCCCACGTAAAACTGCACATTCCCGGTCCGGTCGAAGTCAGCCCGAAGACCTTCGAGGCGCTCTGCCGCCCGATGATCGGACACCGCGGCCAGGGGTTCAAAGACCTCTACGCCAAACTCCAGCCCCAGCTCCAGACGCTGCTGTCCACCAAACAGCTCGTCTACCTCTCGACCTCCTCCGCGTGGGGCGTGATGGAAGGCGCGATCCGGAATCTGGTCACGAAGAAGGTGCTGAACTGCATGTGCGGCGCGTTTTCCGACAAGTGGCTCGACGTTTCGAAGCGCTGCGGCAAGGACGCCGAGGGTCTGCAGGTGCCTTGGGGCTCCCCCATCCGCGCCGAGCAGATCGACGCCAAGCTCGCCACCGGCCAGTTTGACGCCCTCACGCTGATCCACAACGAGACCAGCACCGGCACCATGAGCCCGCTGGCCGAGATCGCCGCGCTCAAGGCGAAGTATCCCGACGTGATGTTCATCGTGGACGCCGTCAGCTCCATGACCGCCGTGCCGCTGAACTTCGACGCGCTGGGCATTGATGTCCTGCTCGCCGGCACCCAGAAGGCCTTCGCCCTGCCGCCCGGCCTGTCGGTGTTCGTCGCGTCGCCCGCCGCGCTGGCAAAGGCGGCGACCATTGCCGACCGCGGCTACTATTTCGACTTCGTGGAGTTCGAGAAGAACGCCAAGGACAGCATGACGCCCAGCACGCCGAGCGTGTCGCACATCTACGCGCTGGCCTCCAAGGTGGATGACTTCTTCGCCGAAGGGCTCGAGGCGCGCTACGCCCGGCACCACCAGACCAACCAGATGCTGCGCGACTGGGGCACGAAACACGGCTTCACCTTGTTCCCCGAGGCCGAATTCGGCTCCAAGACGCTGTGCTGCTTCAACAACGGCGCCAAGCCCGGCAGCCGCGTGGTGGACGCCGCCAAGCTCCAGAAGCTGGTGAAGGACCAGGGCTTCCTGATCGACGGCGGCTACGGCAAGATCAAGGGCACAACCTTCCGCATCTCGAACATGGGCGACGAAACGCCCGCGACGATGCAGGTGCTGATCGCCGCGCTGGACAAGGCGATGGCGCAGCTCTGAGCGAGCCGGGGAAAACGATTGAACGCAAACGGCTCCCGGGAAACCTCGGGAGCCGTTTTCGTTGCGTCTTCGCGTCTTTGCGTGAGTCCGTTACCGCCACATCGAAAACCCGAACCGGATCGCGTCGCTGCGCAGGTCGTAGTCCAGCAGGCTTTCGCCGTAGCCGTTGAAGTATTGGACGTGCAGGTAGCCGGCAAACAGGCCGAACGGCAGCGACTTCAGCGGATACGACGCGTCCAGCGTCAGGCTGCCGCGGTCCCAGTCCTCACCCACGCGGGCGTAGGCGGACAGCATCAGGTAGTCCCGCCAGCCGGCCGTCACGCGCAGGTCCAGGTTGCCGCGGTAACGTTCCACGGGATCGCCGATCGGCACGTTGGCCAGCGTGTGCCGGCCCTCGACGTCGCTCACGTAAATCCATGCCCGGGGCGCGATGGACACCTGGAAGTCGCCCGGCTGCCCGAACGTCACCCGCGGCCGCAGGTAGGCTAGGTTTAGGCTGCGCGAATCCACCCCGCCGCGGC
>JBIIUN010000117.1:0-11393 GCA_044339945.1 Kapaibacterium sp. (SeqCode) | reverse complement strand
GGGCGTAAGCCGCACCGCGCCGCCGCACTACCAACCATTCCGCTGAGGGACGAACGGCACTGCGCGATGGGGCACCTGCCTGTAGCGCAGGCTGGCAGTCTGCCGTTTCGCAGGTTGGCAACCTGCGGAACGCGGCGACGACGGACGGTTTGGTGGATTCACCAATGGGGGATGAACACGCCCAGCCGACTGCCAGTCGGCGACACGGCAGACTGCCAGTCAGCGCTACCTGTCTGCACTGCGGCTACGCCAGGTGCTGCTTGAAAAAGGCGATCGTCCGCTCCCAGGCGAGCTGGGCGTTCTTCTCGTCGTAGCGGCCGGTGGAGTCGTTGTGGAAGCCGTGATTGCACTTCGGATACAGGTGCATCGTGAAATTCACACCGGCGGCCTTCAGGTCGGCCTCGTAGCCCGGCCAGCTTTCGTTGACCCGCGTGTCCAGTTCCGCGAGCTGGATCAGCAGCGGCGCCTTGATGTTCTTGCGGACTTCCTTGGCCGCGGGCGTGCCGTAGAACGGAACGCCGGCGTTGAGCACGTCCGGCACCACGGCGGCGAGCATGTTCACGATGTAGCCGCCGAAGCAGAAGCCGACTGCGCCCAGCTTGCCGGTGCTCAACTCGTGCGCCTTGAGGAACTTCGCCGCCGCGACGAAGTCCTGCTCGATCTTGGCCTTGTCCATCGCGCCCTGGAGCGCCCGGCCCTCGTCGTCGTTGCCTGGGTAACCACCCTTCGGATGCAGCGCATCCGGCGCGAACGCGACGAAGCCGGCCTTGGCGACGCGACGCGCGACATCGGCGACGTAGGGATTCAGGCCGCGGTTTTCATGCACCACCAGCACAACGGGGGCCTTGCCCTTGAGCGCGGTGGGCGTGACCAGGTAGCCGCGCCCTTCGCCGTGGCCGTTGGGAGAGGGAAAGGTCACGTAGCGGCCCTTGATCTCGGGATCGTTGAAGGAGACCTGCTCGGCGTGGGCGTAGTCCGGCAGCAGGGCACCCAGCAGGTAACTCATCGTGAACCCCGCGGCAGTCAGCGTCGCCAGCCGCCCCACGAAGGTGCGCCGGTCAATCACCCCGTGCGCGTATTCGTCATACCAATCAAAGGCCTCCTGCGGGATGGGCGGATGGGGCATGATCCCGGCTTCGGGAACGTCTGAGTGCATCGTGGTCATGGTGGTTCCTGATTTTGTGTTCGAACTTTGATCTTCAGAATGTTCCCGGCAATCAACCGGACCGGCAACGTCGGGTTTAGGGTTGTTCGCGCGCTGGGGCGCGCCGCGGGATCTTTTCCGTGCCGCCCAGAGGGAGATGCATCACCGAGGCACCGCGCTTCCCGCTTAATCTCGAAACTGCCGGCCCAGGCGGGTCGAGTCTCCTCGCTGTCATCAGCGAAACAATTGCGGGGCAAACTCGTTGAGGTAGTCGCGCCACTTGTCCCAAGTGTGGGCGCCATCGGTTTCCTTGTAGATCACCTCGAACTTGTGGCCCTTGAACATCTCCACGGTCTTCCGCGAGGTCTCGACGAGGAAGTCATCCTTCCCGGTGGCAAACCAGAACAGTTTCAGCCCGTCCCTCAGCTTGACGTCGTCGAGGATGGACTTGTGTTTCTCCTCAAAGGTCGGCCCTTGGGGCGCGGGTGAGCCCGGACGTTGGACGATGCCGAAAATGCCGGAGCTATACACCCCCAGGTAGGCAAACTTCCCCAAGTTCGGGATGCCGATGTTGAGCGTGTGCGCGCCGCCCATCGAGAGTCCGGCCAGCGCACGGCTCGCCCGGTCGGTTCGGACCCGGTAGCGCTGCTCCACCAACGGCATGATGTCCGTGACGAACTCGGGTTCGAACTCCCCGGACATGGAACCACGGCCGAAGCTAAATGGTCCGGTGTGCCCGTGCGGCATCACTACCACCATCGGCTTCGCTTTCCCGGCGGCAATCAGGTTGTCGAGGATGAACCCGGCGCGACCCACGGTGCTCCACGAATTGTCAGAATCGAAGGCGCCGTGCAGCAGGTAGAAGACCGGATACTTGTCCGCACCCGCCTCGTAGCCCGGCGGCGTGTAGACGTGCATCCGGCGGAACTTCTTGAGTGTGGACGACCAGTAGGTCACCTGCCCGACCGCGCCGTGCGGCACGTCCTGCGTGTCCTGCCAGTCCGCCCCGGCGACGTGGACGAGGCTCCAGGTGTTCTCGTTCGACTCGCTGGTCTTGGGATTGCGCGGGTCGATCACCGCCACGCCGTCCACGCTGAAGTTGTAGCGGTAGCTGCCCGGCGCAACTGGCCCGACCGAGACGGTCCATACGTCGTTGGTGCCCTTGGCCATGTCTTTGCCCTGGCCCAACCCAGGCAGGTCACTGCTGGTCAACTTCACCACGGCCGCCTTCGGGGCGAGCACGCGAAAGGTGAGCTGGCGGTCCGCCGTCAATTCCGGCGAGGTCACGGGCGGAGCGGGCGGAGGGCGTTGGGCAAAGCTCGCGATTGGGATGGCCAACCACGTCAACAGGATCGCGGAAAAACGGCGAATGTTCATGGGTGAAGCGGGTAACTTTGACGGTGACTCGACGACCCGGCGGCTGGTTACGGCAAATTTGGCAGCGCCACCGCCGGGAACACCGGAACTCCCCGGCTGCAGCCTCAGCGGCAAAGTGGTTCTGCCTCGCCCCCCTTGGGCATGCCCGCTAGCCGGGAGCGGCGCGCCCCATCTTCCATTTGCCTTCGGGCGGCCGGCACGCACACTCCGCGCGGCGGTGGGCAACAACCCCAGCTCACCGGCCACCGCACTCAACCACCGCCGGTTCGTTCCACACCGGCGGGCAGACTCCAGACCTGATGAAATACGGCTACCTCATTGACATGGACGGCGTCATTTACCGGGAGAACCAGCTGATTCCCGGGGCCACCGACTTCGTCTCCGCCCTGCTGGCCACCGGCACGCCGTTCCTGTTCCTGACCAACAATTCCGCGCCCACCGCGGAGGATCTCGCAGTCCGTCTCCGGCACCTCGGCGTTCATGGGCTCTCTCCCAAGCACTTTTACACCTCGGCGATGAACACCGCCGATTTCCTCAGCGAGACGCATCCGAATTGCACGGTTTTCGTGGTCGGCGAGGGCGGCCTGGTCGCCGCGTTGCACGAGCACAAGATAGCCAATGACGCCATCAGCCCCGACTACGTGGTGATCGGCGAAGGCTCGGCCACGACGGACAAGCTCGCGAAGGCGCACGAACTCATCGAGAAGGGCGCCCGCCTGCTCGCGACCAACCCGGACAACTGGTGCCCGGTCTCCAGCCAGAAAACCCGGCCCGGCGCCGGCGCGCTGGCCGCCTTCCTGGAATCCAGCACCGGCCGGCGGGCCTACTACCTGGGCAAGCCCAACGGCTACATGTTCCAACGCGCCCGGCGGAAACTGGCGGACTCCCTCGGCAAGGTGGAACAGGTGGTCATGATTGGCGACACGATGGAGACCGACATCCGCGGGGCGGTGGAATCGGGACTGCTCGGCTACCTCGTGCTGACGGGCTCCACCAAGCTGGAGGACGTCGGCGACTACGTTTACCAACCCGCGCGCATCCTCCAGAGCGTGGCCGAACTCACGGCCGAGATCATCACCGGCGAACCGGCTTCAACCCCGTCCGAAAGCACGCATTTCTCCGGCCGCAGCAGCTCCAACCGCCACGGCACCCGGCACCAAACCGACGTCCTCGCCCTGCACAAGCCACGGCCGCGGCCGGCGATGACGAAGTGATCCGGCGGCCCGATTCCCAATGCGTTGCCGCGGCGGGGCGGCGAGGTCCAAGTTTGGCCCCGCGCCGAGCTACAACCCCCGGCGCGGGGCGCCTTACGGACCCGACCCCACCGCATGGCAAGGCCGGTCCAAATCGTTTCCAAGCGCTATTGCGGCGGCGGGATGGCGATGCCACTCACCGCGTAGATGCCGGTGACCTCCGGTGCGGCCGGCTTCACGAACTCCAGGCGGGTGATCACCTTGCCCGCGTTGGGACCGGTGCTCAGGTCGAGGTCCGTCTGGTGGAAGCTGAAGCCGGGAGCCACTTGGTTGTAGGTAAACGACGCGACCGTGGTGCTCCAGGCCAGGCCCTGAATCGCGGGCCGCCGGGTGGGCGACGCCGGGCTGCCGTCCCACCAGTCAGGCGCGAAGAACGGCATGGGCGCGCTCGAGGTGCCGTCGGCGTAGTGGACGCGCACGGTCCCGTTGCCGCCCCCGCCGGCGGAGTGGGCGAGCACGAAGAGCTTGGAACAGGCAGACGGCGTGACCAGCACCAGCGAGTTGGTGCGCCGGGTGTTGTTCAACCACAGCGTGTTGAAGCCCGTGTAGGGCTGGAACTGGAAGAGGACCTCCGGCGTCACCCGGCAGACCGTCCAGACGGCCGCCGAGGCCGCTCTCGAACCACGCCGACCCGAACGAGCTGAACGCCGTCGCCCGGCTGGGAAGCGCGTTCTCCAGCACCACATCGCGGTTCCAGCCGGTCAGTTCCAGCGGCTCGCCCTGACCCGAGAATCCCTGCAGGCGAAAGAACCGGAACGGAGATGTTTCCACGTTCACGCGGACCTGTCCGTTGGCTTCCACCCAGGGCAGCGTGACTTGTTGCCAGGAAGTGTCCGCAGCCAGCGATTCGCGTCCCTGCAGCCGGAGGCCGTTGAGGCCGGCCGCCCAGGAGACTTCCTGTGCCAGACCGGCCGTCTGTGCGTCCATCCGCGGCAGGCTGATGGCGACGGTCCGGTCCACAGTGGCCGAAGCGTAAGCGGAGTCGCCGGCCTGGCTGGCACGAACCGTGACCCGGCCTGGACCCGTGACCGTGAGCTCGTTGCCCTGCAGCGTGGCGGGGCCGCTCAGCAGGGAATAGGTCACGGGCAGGCCGGAGGTTGACGTGGCGTCCAGCACCAGCGGCTGGCCGGTGAAGGCGAGCGTGGCCGGCAGATTCCAAGTGAGCGACTGCGTCTGCACCCAGCGGACATCGAATATCTGGAGGCCGGCCAAGCCGTTGGCCAGGAAGATGCGGTTCCCCACGACCTGCACCCCGTAGACTTCGGTGCCGGAACCGATCCCTCCCAGCAGCAACGGGTTCGCCGGCGTGCTCACGTCATACACCAGCAGCCCCCCCACACCGGCGGCGGCGACGTAGGCGCGCTGCTCCACCACGGTGATGTCAATCGCCCGGACTTCCGTGGTGGTGCTGACCCGGGAAGGGTTCAGCGGGTTGCTGAGGTCGAGCACCTGGAAGCCCGCGGCTCCGTCGGCCACATACGCCAGGTTGCCCACGAGTTGCACGGCGTAGGCCACGCCCGGGGTGTTGTTCCCCCCCAGACGCGAGGGGGTCGCCGGATCGGTGACATCGAGGAGCTGCAGGCCGAAACCCGCGTCCGCCACGTGGGCCACATTGCCCACCACGTGGACGTCGAAGGCCTCACCGGGGGTGTTGAAGCCACCCACGCGGACCGGGTTGGCCCCGTCCGCCACGTCAATGATCTGCAGCCCGGCGTGGCTATCCGCCACATAGGCCAGGTTGCCCGCCACTTGGACGGCGTAGGCGACGCCGGTGGTGTTGTAGGTTCCCACATAGGACGGCGCGGCCGGATTGCTCACGTCCAGGATCACCAACCCATCCTCGGCCGCGCCCACGTAGGCCCGGTCGCCGACCACGGCCAAGTTTTGCGCGGTCGCACCGGTGGCAAATACTCCGGTGGCAAATGCTCCCACGAGCACCGGCTCGGCCGGGTTGCTGACATTGATCATTTTCATTCCCCCCTGGTTGTTCGCCACGTAGGCGAGGTCGCCCACAACCTGAACTTTGTAGGCGTAGTCGCCGAGGGCGAGACCACCGACCCTTGTGAAACGGGGCTGTTGAGTTTGGGCGTCGGCGGGCAGCACACCGACGAGCAACAGGCCAAGGGTCGTGGCGATGAGCCGCCTCGGGCTCAGGCGACGCGGACACGAAGCCCGGCCAAGGGGCGGGCGGAATGAGAAGAGGTGGTTCATGGATGAATGAGCGCGTGCTGGCATACGTGATCGGGGTTGCCCCTTTCACCAGGACGCCGCCCACCCAGCCATGCGGGGTTCGCCGGCCAAAACGGACAGGTCGGGTGAAGTTTCTGCGGGAACCGGTGCCGCCCCGGGCGAATCAAGGTCATCCACCATTGGCGTCCCAGAGTGCCGACGGTATGGAACCGGCGGAATTACTCGGGCGCGCCTTCAACCGGTTCAGATTGCCTGGGCCACTGCCGCCAGCCGGCCGAACACGTCGGGGGCGGTGGGACGCAGAGCGGGATCCTTGCGCAGCAGGTCGGCAACCACGCCCACCAGTTCCGCCGGCAGGTCCGGGCGGCGCCGCGCCAAGTCCGGCGTGGGCGCCTCGCGGATCCCGGCAACGACCTCATGGGCAAACGGCGAGGGGAACGGATGCGCCCCGCAGGCAAGCTCGTAGAGGCAGAGTCCCAGGCAAAACATGTCGCTGGCCGGGCCGACAGGCCGGCCCAGCGACTGTTCCGGCGACATGTAACGGGGTGTGCCGAGGATGGCACCGGCGCGGGTCACGTCGTGCAGGGTCGTCGGAAAATCCGGATGTTCGGCCGCCACGGGACGAGCCAGGCCGAAATCGAGGATCTTCAACCGCCCGTCCTCGGTGACCATGATGTTCGCCGGCTTGAGATCTCGGTGGACCAGTCCAAGCGCATGGGCCGCCGCCAGGCCGCCGGCAATCTGGGCACCGACGCGGGCCAGAAATCCCGGCCGCGGCCGGCTGCCCACCCAGTCGCGCAGCACCCGCCCCTGCACCAGTTCGAGGGCGATGAACCAGCGGTCGTCATGTTCACCGCAGTCCAGCAGGGCGACCGTGTTGCGATGCTGGAGGCGGCGCAGCAGGCAGGCCTCACGCCGGAAACGTTGCAGCCATTCCCGGTCCGCGGTCAGTGAGCGGGCCAGCACCTTTAGCGCCACATCGGACGTTTCGCCGTCTCGCCGGGCGCAGTAAACGTCGCTGGTTGCGCCGCTGCCGAGACGACGCAGCAGCCGATACGGCCCAATCGTCGTGTGGGGTTGGCTCATGGCCTGGTTTGATCCCTACGGGTTGGGACTGGCCATCGGTGCCAGCAACTCCTTGGTCTCCCGGTAGGCCAGCCAAACGATGAGGTCGTCAGCATTGGCGCCACCAACGAGCGGATTGGCAGGGTTGTCGGGCATCGGGCGCATGGCTTTGCCGGCGGCCTCAAAGAGGCTCCGCGCTTCCGCACTCCGTCCCATCCGTGCGAGCGCCATCGCCTCGAAAAGCGACGCCGCACCCACCAAGGGGTCGGAGGCGGACGATTTCGCCGCGACGGCTCTCAAGGTTTCCCGTGCCTCCGCGAAGTGGCCCCGGCGATATTCCGCCATTCCCAAGACCAGCTGAAAATAGCGGAGGTATTGGTGGGTGGCCCCCGCTTGGACGGCGCGCCGGGCGAGCGTGAGTGCGGTTTCGGCCCGGGCGGTGTCGGTCGTGGGCCGGAGGCTGGCCGCCTTGACGGAACGCTCCAGTTCCATGGGTGCGGCATCGGTGTTGACCGACACCCGGGCGAACAATCGTTGGCAGAATGACTCGTATGGGCGGTCCTGACCGAACCAGGCCAGGAGGGCGCCAACTCGCAGGACGAGTCCCGAGTCGGTCGGCGGGTTCGCGGCAACATCGTGGAGCAAGTTGATGGCGTCCTGAGAGCGTCCCAGCTTCAGATAGGATTCGGTCAACTTCATCGCGATGCCCACGGTCTCGGAATTTTCTAGGCCCGAGGCCTTTCGCCGGAGCTGGAACTCCTCTTCCTGAACTGGAATGGCTTCCTCCTCCCTGCCCAGGGCGGACAGATTGCGCGCGATGCCCGCGAGGCTGCCGATCGTATCGGGGTGTTCGGGCCCCAGGACCTTGCGGCGCAGCGCCAAGACTTCCCAGTTGAGCTGCAATGCTTCCGCGGGCCTGCGTGACTGCAGGAAGAACGCCAGATAGTGCATCGCCATGAGCGTCTTTGGGTGCTCGGATCCCTGCACTTTGCGTCGCAGTGCCACCAATTCTTCCTGCAGGGCCAATGCCTCGTCCAATCGTTTGGCACCAGCGTAGAGGGCGGCGAGATTCGCCATGTCGTGGAGGTAATCGGGATGCTCAACCCCCTGCACCTTGCGCCGCGACGCCAGCACCTCGGCATGGATGGCGATGGCCTCGGACCTCCGCCCCAAGGCGTCCAGGGTCAACGCCACGTTGCTTTTCGCCCGCAGCGTTTCGGAATGGTCGGGGCCACGGGATTTCCGCACCACCCGGAGGATTTCCCCGTTGAGCGCAGCGGCCCGGTCATGTTTCCCGGCATAGTGGCAAGCTGAGGCCAGCTCCTCCATCGCCCTCACGGTGGTGGGGTGCCCGGCACCGTGAATCCGGCGGTTCGCGGTTTCGACCTCGGAGTGCAGTTGGATTCCTTTCTCGAACTGGCGGGAATGGATCACTGAGCGGGCCAAGGCGGACTTTGCCGCCAGAGTGGCGGGCGCGTCCTGGCCCTCCTGCTGACGGCGAAACTCGAGCACCTTTTCCTGCAGGGCGATCGCCTCACGCGGCAGACCTAAGCCCTGATAGGTTTCCCCGAGCGTCGCCTGCAACTCGGCTCGGCGCGCGGGCTGGTCGGCCAGGTCCGTTTCCAAGCGGGCCGCCGCGGAGGCCAGGGCCTGGGCGACCGTGAAGGAATAGCCGGACCGGGACGGGTCCGGGCTGCGGAACACCTGCCCCAGGAACTTGGCCATCGCCTCCGCGTCGGCCCGCCGATCATGCGCCAGCTGCTCGGCCCGGCGCGCGCTGACCGCCTGCCACGAGGCGAACGCAACGCCGAGGACGAGGGTGACGAAGACCGCCGCCGCACCAACGAACGCGCCGCGGTTCCGGCGGAACGCCTTGTGGAAGCGGTAGGCGGCACTGGGTGGCCGGGCCAGCACCGGCTCGTTGCCGAGGTGCCGTGCCAGGTCCATCGCCAGGCCGTTGACCGTGTCGTAGCGTCGGCGCCGGTCTTTCTCCAGGCACTTCATCACGATCCAGTCGAGATCCCCGCGCAGCGCCCCGCCGACCACTTCCGCCGTGAGTCCCCGGCGCTGCGCCACGCTCGTCTTGGCCTCGCCCTCCAGCGTGCTCAACCGCGTGGAGGGTTTCTGCGGTTCCTCCTCGGCGATGACCTTTTGGATCTGGCCAAACCCCAGGCTCCGCAGCCGTTCCGCCGGGAACGGCGTGCTGCCCGTCAGCAGCTCATAAAGCAGCACGCCCAGCGAATACACGTCGGTCCGCGTGTCCACATCCAGGCTGCTCATCTCGGCCTGCTCCGGACTCATGTAGGCCGGTGTCCCGATCATCGTGCCGAACTGCGTGAACACCGTCTTTTCGGTGAGCTTCATGCTCGTGGCCTTGGCCACGCCGAAGTCGATCACCTTGGGCATCGGGTCGCCGTAGTGCAGCGTCACCATGACGTTGGACGGCTTGATGTCGCGGTGGATGACGCCTTTCTGGTGCGCGCTTTGGATCGCCTTGCAGACCGGCACGAACAGATCCAGCCGCTCGCGCAGGGAAAGCCGGTTGCGGTCGCAGAACTCGGTGATCGGCACGCCCTGCACCAGCTCCATCACGAAGTAGGGTCGGCCGGAATCGGTCGCGCCGGCATCGAGCACCTTGGCGATGTTCGGATGGTCCATCATCGCCAGCGCCTGCCGCTCGGCCTCAAACCGAGCCACCACCGACTTGGTGTCCATGCCCAGCTTGATGATCTTCAGGGCGACCCGGCGGCGAACCGGCTCCTCCTGCTCGGCCATGTAAACCACGCCCATGCCGCCCTCGCCAATCCGTTGGAGCAGTTTGTAACGGCCAATGACCGAGCCCTCGCGTTCCCCGACTGCCGCCAGATCCTCCGGGCTCAGCCGCAAGGTGGCCGGCCGCTCGTCAAAGAAGTCGTCGGCCGCCGCCGACCGGCGAAGCAGTTCGTCCACCCGCGCCCGCAGCGCCGGATCATCCGCGCACACCGCTACCAGGTAGGCCGACCGCTCCCCCTCGGGCAGCTCACGCGCCCGCAAGAATATCGATTCTGGATCGTTCATCACCACGCTCTCCGTCCGACTCGCCGCTTACCGATGACCATTCACACCCACTCATGCGGATTCCGGGCCGCGAAACGGACAGTCCTTTGCGACAAATCTGCAGCCACCCCGGCCGGAAGAAAACCTCCCGGGCCTTGCGCGAGCGCCATCAGGGCCCGACCGCCGCCGGATTACGGCCGGTGATCAGCGCATACAGACGGACCTTGGCCACCTCCCAGTGTCGGCGGACCGTCTTCTCGTTGAGTTCCAAGGCCTCCGCAATCTCCTGGTGATTCAGGCCGACGAAATACCGGAGCTTCACGATCTCGGCCTTCAACGGATCTTCGGCGGCCAGTTCGTCGAGCACCTCATGAACTTGCAGGACTTTTTCGTCCCCGCCGGGCGCCGCGATCTGGGATGCCGGCAGCTCCACCCGTTCCGGGTTGCCGCCCCGCTTGAGCTGCGCCTTGCGGCGCGCGTTGTCCACCAGGATCCGGCGCATCGCCTCGCCGGCGGCCCCGAAAAAATGCGCCCGGCTCTGCCACCGGGCCTCGCCACTCTCCGCCAACCGCAGCCAGGCCTCGTGAACCAGGGCCGTCGGCTGGAGGGTGTGCCCGGGTTGCTCCCGCGCCATACGGCCACCCGCCAGCCGACGCAACTCGTCATAGACCAGCGGCAGCAGGTCCTCGGTGCGCACGAAGTTGAGCAACTGGGTGACTTCAGCCATGGAATTTCCGCGGTGATAGCCCGTGCCATCCAGGCGCTCCAGCCAAATGGTGGAAAGCCTCCGCCAGCCGCATCTTTTCACCGGAACGAAGCCGGCAGTCGGAGTCCCGGCCGTAGCTGCCGACGTGAGTCGGTGGCTGTCCCGCCGCGCCGACCGGCACCGCCACGGACTCACGTCCGCGGCTACCGCGCGATCCGGCCAAAGTGGTCCACAACGAAAGGATGCGCCCTCCGCCAGGGGGCTTCTCACTCCTAGCTTGCGTCGCGCGGGGCTAACGAATCGCCCGGGGCGGCACCCACAGGAACCTGCCACAGCAAGACCGGCTGCTCCACGCGCCCTGGTGAGCTCCTGTTCCTTTTACAGCCGGATTGTTCTTCGGTATTCCAGCGGCATGCAGCTCCCACCGTCGCCGTTGACCGCACGCGCCGTTTCCTTGGCCGCGCTGTTTGGATTGGCCCTGGCCCCTGCCAGTCGCGCCGAGGACCCGTTGCCCAACGTCGAGCGGCTCAGGTCAAGCCCGGTGCTGCAGCACCTGAAGCCCAACCCGGTCCCCCGCCCCGGAAAGACCGGTCCGCAGCAGACCGTCGCGCAGATGTATGTG
>JBIIUN010000557.1:0-3007 GCA_044339945.1 Kapaibacterium sp. (SeqCode) | reverse complement strand
CGGGCCACCTTGCTGAACCGCGTGCTGGCCGACTGTTACGGCCCGCAGGAGCTGATCCGCAGCGCCTGGCTGCCGCCGGCGTTGGTGTTCGCCCAGCCCGATTTCCTGCGGCCGCTGCACAATAGCCGGCCGGCCGACGGCAGTTTTCTCCACTTCTACGCGGCGGACCTCGCCCGTTCGCCGGATGGCCAATGGTGGGTCATTTCCGACCGCACGCAGATTCCCACCGGCACGGGCTACACCCTCGCCGACCGGCTCGTCACGTCACGCATCCTGCCCGAGGCCTTCCGGGAATGCGGCGTGCAACGGCTGGCCGGATTTTTCCGCGACGCGCAGTCCACGCTCAGCCGGTTGTCGCCGCGCCGCACGGACCATCCGCGGGTCGTGCTGCTGACGCCGGGGCCGTTCAACGAAACCTATTTCGAGCAGGCTTACCTCGCCCGTTACCTCGGCTATTCGCTGTGCGAAGGCCAGGACCTGACGGTGCGCGACGACCGCGTTTTCCTGAAGACCCTGAGCGGCCTGGAACCGGTGGATGTCATCCTACGCCGCGTGGACGACGACTTCTGCGACCCGCTGGAACTGCGGAACGAATCCATGCTGGGCGTGCCGGGGCTCGTGGAAGCGGTCCGCGCGCGAAACGTGGTGGTCGCCAACGCGCTGGGCGGCGGGCTGCTGCAAAGCCCGGCGTTCATGTCGTTCCTGCCGGGGCTTTCCCGGCATGTTCTCGGCGAGGAACTGCTCCTACCCTCGGTCGCGACGTGGTGGTGCGGCCAGAAGAGCGCGGAAAGCTACGTCACGGAACACCTCGACGACCTGTTCGTGAAGCCGGCCTTCCGCTCGCGCCTCCGGGGCATGCAGCCGAACACCGCGCTGACGAAGGACGAACGGGAAACCCTGCTGCGCCGGATCCGGTTCCAGCCGCACCTGTGGGTCGGCCAGGAACGCGTCGAGCTTTCGGCCGCGCCGGTCTGGAATGGCGACGTGCTCTCCCCGCGGCCCTTGGCGTTGCGGGTCTACGTCGTAGCAACCCCGGATGGTTACCGGGTGATGCCCGGCGGTTTGGCGCGCGTGGCGCCCGATTCCGGCGGGCGGTTCATCTCCATGCAACGCGGCGGCGCGGCCAAGGACACCTGGGTGCTCGCGGACGGACCGGTGGAAGACGTCACGCTGCTCAGCGTCGCCGGCCGCGAGGTCGAACTGCGCCGGGTGGGCAACAACCTGCCGTCGCGGCTTGCGGACAATTACTTCTGGCTTGGCCGCTACGCGGAACGCACCGATTCCACGGCCCGGCTCCTGCGCAGCACGCTGCTGCGCTTCAGCCCGGAAAGCACCGGCCATGCGTTTCCCTTGCTGGAACCGCTGCTGAACACGCTCGTGGCGCAGGGGCAGTTGCCCACCGCATCCGCCCGTCCGGAACTCCGCACCAACGCGGAGGCGCTCGAGGCGGGTTTGCTCGCGGCGATCTTCGACCCGGCCGAACCGGGCAGCCTCCGTTGCCTGGCCGACCAACTCCAGCGCTTGGGCATGCTGGTGCGCGACCGCAGTTCCAATGACCTGTGGCGGGTGCTCAGCGAGCTCGACGACCGCCTGGCCATGCCCACCACGAGCCTCGTGATGCTGGCGGGCGACGCCATCGGCGTGCTCAACCAGACCCTGCTCCAGCTCGCATCCTTCCACGGACTCGCCCGCGAGAACATGACGCGGGCGCAAGGCTGGCGTTTCCTCGACATGGGCGCCCGGCTCGAACGCGCGATCTACCTGAGCACGCTGCTGAACTCGGCGCTGCGTTCACCCGAGGCGGACAATCCCAGCGTGCTCGAGGCCGTGCTGGAAGTCGCCGACAGCACGATCACCTACCGGTCGCGCTACAACCTCGTGCCCAACATGGCGGCGGTCTACGACCTCGTGCTGCTGGACGACACCAATCCCCGTTCCCTGCTCTTCCAGCTGAACCAGCTGGTGAAGCACTTCGAGAAACTCCCGCGAGAACGCGAAAGCGCGCACCTGAGCCCGGGCCAGCGGGTCCTCATCGAATGCGTGACCCGGCTGCGGCTGCTCGACCCGCGGCCGATCAACCGCCTCCGAAACCACTGGCACGAGAGCGACGTGGGCCGCGTCATCACCGAGACGCTGGCGGACCTCCCACGGCTGTCCGACGCGATCGCGGTCAGCTACTTCGCCCATTCCACGATTTCCCGCGCCCGATGACCTACCGCATCCTGCATCGCACGACCTACAATTACTCGGAGCCGGTCACGGTCTCGCACCACTCCGCGCGGGTGAATCCCCGCTTCACGGCGGCGCAGAGCCGGGCGCAATTCTCGCTGCGGATCACCCCGGAACCCGCCGTCCGGAAAACGCGGACCGACTATTTCGGCAACCGGGTCTGCTTCTTCGCGATCCAGGAAATCCACTCCCGGCTCGAGGTCGAGGCGGTGAGCGTGGTCACGCTGTCGGCCAGCACGCCGCCGGCGCTCACCCTTTCGCCCCCGTGGACCGAGGTGGCCGAACTGTTCCGGGATCCCGTCTCGCCCGAGGTCGTGGATCAATACCAATTCTGCTTCGATTCACCGCTGCTGCGCACCGCGCCGGATTTGGCGGACTACGCCCGCGGGAGCTTCCCGGCCGGCACCCCGCTGCTGGTCGGCGTCGCCAACCTCAACCAACGCATCTTCCGCGACTTCAAATACGATCCGGTGGCCACCAGCGTGGCGACGCCGCTCGAGGAGGTGTGGGCCAAGCGCCGCGGCGTGTGCCAGGACTTCGCGCATCTCGCGATCGCCTGCCTGCGCTCGCTAGGCCTGCCGGCCCGCTACGTGAGCGGTTACCTGCGGACCCACGCGCCGCCCGGCAAGGAGCGCCTCGTTGGCGCCGACGCCTCGCACGCGTGGTTCTCGGTCTACTGCCCGAGCGTGGGCTGGGTTGACTTCGACCCGACGAACAACTTGCTCACCGGCGAGGAACACATCACCGTGGCCTACGGCCGGGATTACAGCGACGTCAG
>JBIIUN010000556.1:0-3009 GCA_044339945.1 Kapaibacterium sp. (SeqCode) | reverse complement strand
CATTACCTCGGCCTGGAGGAGGACGAACTGGAAGAGCGTGGCCTGCTCTGAGTCCCCGGTCAGGCCTTCGGGAACACCTTCCGCAATTCGATGCCTTCCAGTTGGCCGCGGGTGACTCCAAGCTGGCTGTGCAGCTTGAGCTGCTGCCACAACTGCTGCCCGGTCAGCTCGCCCCGCAGCAACGCACGATAGGCGGCGAGGGTGCGCCGGACTTCCTCCGCGGATTCATCCACAAACTCGACCCGGAACACCCGGGCACCCAACGCGCGGAACCGGTCGAGGAATTCCGCGCCGGTCTGTGCCCGCGAGTTGAAGACGGTGTTGCGGCAGCCGGAGTCGGCCTTCAGCGGATGTTCCTGGCCCACGCGGTCGCGCAGCTTGACCTCGTGGCGGTCGCACGGCCGGCCACAGTCGCGGTAGTCCTTGCCCGTCGAGAGGAAGGCGCAGAAGACGCAGTGCTCCATGTGAAACATGGGCATGTGCTGGTGCAGGGTCAGCTCGAACCACGCCGGCGATGCCGTGCGGAGCAGCGTCTCCACCTGTGCCGCGTTGAGGTCGTAGCTGACGGTCACGCGCTCCAATTGGTGCTCGCGGATGAAGTATTCCGCCGTCAGCGGATTGGCCACGTTGAGCGAAAAATCCCCGCGCCGCCGGGTGCCGGCGAAGAATTTCAGGTGATCGTAGTTCCGGCAAAGCACCCCGTCGGCGTTGGCGGAAGCGACCTGCTTCAGGATCCATTCCTCGCCCGGCTTCGTGATCCGGGGCGGGGCGACAAAAATGCCGGCCTCCGCCTTGCCAGCCACTGAGCATCCCCGCGCCGTGTAG
Organism: Kapaibacterium sp. (SeqCode); assembly: GCA_044339945.1. Classification (GTDB taxonomy): domain Bacteria; phylum Verrucomicrobiota; class Verrucomicrobiia; order Limisphaerales; family UBA9464; genus CAIWAH01. The sequence continues at coordinate 2,184 of JBIIUN010000556.1, read as the reverse complement.
AAGAGGGTCACCGCCTCCCGGTATTTCTTCGGGTCCTCGAAATCGCAGTAAATCGTCTCGCTGCCGCATTCGAGCGCAGCGGTCAGTTGCGCCAGGTTGCGCACCATGACGATCAGCACCGGAGCGTCCGATTGCGGAGCGTGGGATGCGGAGTGCGAAACTGGCCCGGGGGCCGCAAATCCGCGGCGGCTCCCTGCTTCGCCCGGTTCCCCCTCACCCCGGCCCTCTCCCTGGGGGAGAGGGGGAATGCCACCACGCACCTCAACTCCGAGACCATCGCTCTTCGCTTCAGCCGGAAGACCTGTAGTCCTCGACAGCGCGGCCTGTGGAGTCTCGCGGTCAGGGTGGGCGATCCCCTCTCCTTGGGGGAGAGGGTCAGGGTCAGGGCGGGATTCCGCAGCCGCCGGCATCAGGTTGACCTGATTGAATTCCGAATCGCGAATTCCGAGTCCCGAGTTGAACTGACCATCCTGCGCTTGCCTCTCGTGAGTGTCCGCAAGCCGCCAGCGCTTCGGCTGCGCCCGGAGCGCCTCCAATTGGGCGGCCGCGTCGCGCCGGAGCCGGTTGAGTTCGCTCATCGGCAGGATGACCTCGCCTTCGAGGTGATTCGCCAAATCGCCGAGGCGGAAGGGCGTTCCACCCAGCCGGCCCAACTGGTCACGGAGGAACTCCGCGGCCAGCGGCCGCTTTTCCGCCACGGCCAAGGGCACGGCGGATTGGACCTTCGCGGCATGCCCCTCGGCATCGGCCAGGATCAGCGTCAACGGGCTCCCGGCATGGCCGTGAACTTCGGCCCGGATCGGACGCTGAAAGCGGACGGCCTCGCCCTCAAACGTCTTGCGTAGCTCGCGATTCAGCTCGGGATCATCGGTCTTCCAGACGAAGTCGCCCGCCTTGATCCGGCTGAAGTTCACCGCCCCATGGCCGAACGCGAGCCACAGCTCATCGCTGCCGGGCAGGCGCGGCCGCACTTCGTAAACCCGGCCGCCTTCCTCCGCCTCGTCGGGCCGGCCGGCGTCGAACCCGACGCCATCGCCCGGCTTCACGGGACCGGTCGACCGCACGAGCACCCGTTCGCGCTCGACCCGCACGACTTCGCCGACCAGGACGCCCCGCTTTTTGCCGAAGCGGGCATGGGCGAGTTCCTGGTTTTGCACACCGCGGAACCAGCCCGGGTAAAGCCCGCGGGAGAAGGCCATCTCCAGCTCATAGCGCGATTTGCCGTCGGTGGCTGTTTCGGCTTTCCCGCCGCCCAGCGCATCAAGCGCCGCGCGATACACCCGCGTGATGCTCGCCACGTATTCCGGCGACTTCAGGCGGCCTTCGATCTTGAGCGACGCTACGCCGGCTGCCACGAGTTCCGGGAGGACTTCCAGGCCGGCGAGGTCCTGCGGCGACAGCAGGTAACGACGGTCGCCCAACTCGACCTTCTGGCCGTCCGAGATGAGTTCGTAAGGCATCCGGCAGGCCTGGGCACACTCGCCGCGGTTCGCGCTGCGTCCGCCGAGGGATTCGCTCGTGAGGCACTGGCCGGAGTAGGCGACGCACAGCGCGCCATGGACGAAGACCTCAAGCGGAAGACCGGAGTGATCCGTATTCAGTGGGTCAGTATCCAGTAAGCCGGCCGCGGCCTTACCCACGGACGACTGATCACCGATTACTGGCTCACTTGCCACTTGTCCGGCTTGCCGAATCGCCGCGATCTCCTTCAGTGAATTTTCCCGGGCCAGCACCACAAGGTTGCAGCCGAGTTGCTTCGCGAATTCCACGCCGGCCGGGCTGGTCACGGTCATCTGGGTCGAACCGTGGATCGGAAAGTCGGGCGAAAGCCGCCGGATCAGCCGGCAGATGCCGATGTCCTGCACGATCGCGGCGTCCACGCCAGCGGCGATGATGGCGCGGAGATACTCCTCGGCGTCGGCGAGTTCGTCGGTGAAGACCAGCGTGTTGAACGTTACGTAGCCCTTCACGCCGCGCCGGTGCAGGAACTCCATGAGCGCGGGCAAATCCGCCGCCGTGAAGTTGTGGGCCCGCATCCGGGCGTTGAAGCGTTCCAGGCCGAAGTAGATCGCGTCGGCGCCGTTCTCGACGGCCGCCCGGGCGCATTCCCAGTCGCCGGCGGGCGCCAGCAGCTCGGGCAGGCGCCCGCGGCCCGGGGCCTCCGCAGTGAGGTTGTCGCTCGCA
>JBIIUN010000555.1:0-3011 GCA_044339945.1 Kapaibacterium sp. (SeqCode) | reverse complement strand
GCGCGACACCGACGAAGACGTGGCGCGGGAACTGGAAAAGGCCCTCCGCCGCGAGGGCATCCGGCTGTTGACCGGGACCCAAAACCTGCAGGCCGAACGGGTGGGAACGGGCGTCCGGCTAACCTTCGAACATCAGGGAACGAGCCAATCCGTGGATGTTGCCACCGTGCTGCACGGGCTCGGTCGTCGACCCAACACCGATTCGCTGGACCTCGCCCAAGCCAAGGTTCTCAACGAAGCCGGTCGGATTCTCACCGACCCGCGGCAGCGCACCTCGGCCCCGCACATCTACGCCGCCGGGGATTGCTGCGGACCGCACGAGATCGTCCACGTCGCCATCCAGCAGGGCGAAACGGCCGCGCGAAATATCCTCAATCCGACGGCCGGCTCCGAGATGGACTACCGCATCCTGTTGAGCGTGGTGTTCACCGATCCGGCGGTCGCCACCGTGGGCCTGAGCGAAAAGGCGGCCCGCGCCGACGGACGCAAGGTCCTGGTTGCCACGTATCCCTTCAACGACCACGGCAAGTCGATGATCCTCGGCTGCCACGGCGGCTTCGTGAAGCTGCTCGCGGACGCGGTCACCGGGGAGATCGTCGGCGGTGCCTGTGTGGGACCGCAGGGCGGCGAACTGATCCACGAGATTGCCGCCGCGATGGGCCGGCGCATGACGGTCCGGGAGCTCGCGGCGCTGCCGCATTACCACCCGACCTTGGCGGAGATCTGGACCTATCCCGCCGAGGAACTGGCGGACCAGCTCCCCTGAATGTCCGGTCTACGGCCCGGCCGGGCCGATGTAGGCCTTGGCGATCACCACGTTGTCGAACCAGACGACGTTCGTGGCGTGTTTCGTCCAGCGATCGGTGAAGTAGCTTTCCAAGGTCAGCGCGTTGGCTTTCAGCATGTCGGTTTTCCGCCAGTTGATGCCGCGCCAGTGTCCTTGCAGGACGCCGTCGATCCAGAACGCCTGTTCGCCGTCGGGTTGGCCCGGCGTGTTGTGCTTGAGCATGAACTCCGCGCAGATCCAGCGGTTACGGGGAATGATCGGCGCGGCGGGCACCGGAAACGAGTTGCCCCAGAACTTGCCGTCGGGCGAAGCCGTCATCTCGTGCCAATAGCTGTAGAAATTCCAGCGCCCCGGCGGGGGATTGCGGCCCCAATCGCCCCACGGCTCCAGTGCGGTCGAAAACCGTTCGCCGCCCATGGGCTTCAGGCCGGCCCCGCCGAAGCCGCTCCACTTTTCGCCGCCCTTCAGGCCCTTGTTTGCGCGCAGGGTGACGAAGTGATGCACGTAGTCGCAGTTCGCCGCGAACTTCACGTAGAAACGCACGAACACGGTGTCGGCCGGCTCGAACCACCGTGTGAGTCCGCCGCCGGTGTCCTGGCCGAGATGCGCCTCCACGCGCAGCGCCCGCCCGCCCAACTCGCGGTCCGCGCCAGGATTGGCCAGCGAGAGCACCTTGCCGCCCTTGTTCCCAACTTCGTCCCAACCTTCACCCAGGCCGCCCGTCTCGAAGTTGTCGGCGAAGATTACCTGTGGGTTCGCCTTCAGGCCGGCATCACCGGGGAACTTCGCCGCCAAGCCGGCGCCGCGGGGCAGGGACGAGGTTGGGGCAAGGTTGGTCGTGAGGTCCGGTTCTGCCCCCAGGGCGGAGAAAGCAAGCACCCATGCCATTGCCCGCGGGAAACCAAGTTCGCCCAGTTCATTACCCATTTGAGATGGTTGTTGCCGATTTGGCCGTCGCGAGCCAGCCCAATGCGGTCGGGCGACCGGCGGGCGCAGATTTGGGGGACAGGTATGCGCGGTCCTCCAGCCGTCCGAAGTTGGAGTTGCCACGGGTGGACAGATGGCAACGATGCCTTCGTGAATCCCCTCCTGCGAATCGTCTGTGGCGCCGTCATGATTTTGGCCAGCCGCGCGCCGTCGGTGGCGCAGATCGTCAATGGCAGCTTTGAGCAGGATGCCTTTGGCGCCGTCTCCATCACCGGGTGGAGCGGGGGGAAGGATCATTGGTAGCCCGGTCGGATCGCCCGTGCTGCCGCCCTTTTTCATCCCGGCTCCGCCGATCGGGTCCGAGGGCAACTGTGCCGCCGGAATTGGTCCCGGTGAAGTGCTGCGGCAGGTCGTGGTGGCCGGGGGGCGGCGATTCAAGGAGCTATCCTTTGACACCAAGAGCATGAGCGGGCTGGGCGTTACCGGGCGGCTCCAAGTCCGGGTTGTCGCCGGCTCCGGAACCGTGCTGGCCGCGATGACCCCCGCGTTGCAGGTTGGAGGGGCCGGGGCGCAAGGATTCCAACGTTTCAGGTTGGCGCTCTCGGCCGCTGAGCCGGTGAGTTCGGTCGCGATCGAGTTCACCAACCTGGCTTCCGAAGCCAGTTTGGTCGCGGTGGACGCGCTCGAACTGACGGCCGAACCGGCGGCCGCGGAACCGGTGCTGGATTTGCCGGTGCCGGTCGCCGGTGGCTGGCGGATCAGTTGGACTGCCACCGAACCGGCTTGGGCGTTGCAACGGGCCGACCGGCCCGACGGGCCCTGGAGCTACGTCCCCACCACGGGTCAGTCCCGCGTCGGGGACAAGCTTTCGTTGGTGGTTCCGGAAGGCGCGGCATCACCCGGAAGTTACTTTCGGACAGTTCCGGCGCCGTAATCTCAAACCAGCCCCCATGCCGGGGCAAATCCCGCCGTCAATCGCCCGCGCACCTTCACCTCGCCGCGGGCGATGGCGGCCACCGCGGCCGGATACAATTCCCGTTCGGCGACCTGGATGCGGGCGTGCAGCGATTCCGCGGTGTCCCCGTCCAGCACGGGCACGGCCCGTTGGCCGATGATGGGGCCGGTGTCCACGCCCTGATCGACGTAATGCACGGTGCAGCCGGTCAACTTCACCCCGTAATCCAGCGCCTGTTTCCAGGCGGCGAGGCCCGGGAACGACGGCAGCAGCGACGGATGGATGTTCACGACCCGGCCTTCGAACGCGCGCAGGAATTCGCCCTTCAGGATGCGCATGAAG
>JBIIUN010000116.1:0-11425 GCA_044339945.1 Kapaibacterium sp. (SeqCode) | reverse complement strand
CCGCTGGCGTTTGATGCGGGGCGATTTTGCGGTGCTGGCGGACCTGTGGCGGCGTTGGCCGGCCATCCGGACCTTTCGCCGCGCCAATTCGGCCTACAACCACTTCCGTCCCGGCGAGCGCTTTTTCAGCGCCCCGGAGCATCGGTTGGACGTCGATCCCGCCAGCCCCGGCGGCAGGCGTTGACCGGAGCCGCCTAGAGCAGGTGGCCCATGCGTTCGCGCTTGGTCTTCAGGTAGCGGGCGTTGTGCGGGTTCGGCTTCACCTTGATGGGCAACTGTTCGACGACCTCGAGTCCGTGCCCCTGGAGGCCGACCAATTTCTTGGGGTTGTTCGTCAGCAGCCGGATCCGCTTCAGCCCCAGGTCGCAGAGCATCTGCGCGCCAATGCCGTAATCGCGCAGATCCATCGGGAAACCGAGCTTCAGGTTCGCCTCGACGGTATCGAGCCCGCTTTCCTGCAGCTTGTAGGCCCGCACCTTCGCCGGCAGCCCGATGCCCCGGCCTTCCTGCCGCATGTAGAGGATGACGCCGGAACCCTCGTCCTCGATGCGCTTCATCGCGGCGTGCAGTTGCGGCCCGCAATCACACCGGCGCGAGCCGAACACGTCGCCGGTCAGGCATTCGCTGTGAACCCGGACCAAGGGGGCGGCCTGCCCGCGCACGTCGCCTTTCACCAGCGCCAGGTGATGGTTGCCGTCCAACTTGGACTGGTAGAGGTGCAGTGTGAAGTCGCCGTAGTCGGTGGGCATCCGGATGGATTCGAGGCGCTCGACCAACTTTTCCGAGGCCCGGCGGAAGGCGATGAGCTGCTCGATGGAACACAGCCGGAGCTTGTGCTTCTTGGCGAAGCGCCGGAGCTCGGGCAACCGGGCCATCGAGCCGTCGTCGTTCATGATCTCGCAGATCACGCCGACCGGCCGGCAGCCGGCCAATTGGGCGAAGTCCACCGCGGCCTCGGTGTGGCCCGCCCGCTGGAGCACGCCGCCGGCCTTGGCGCGCAGCGGGAAAATGTGGCCGGGCTTCTTCAGGTCATCGGCCGCGGCCCGCGGATCGGCCATGACCTGGATGGTCTTGGCGCGGTCGGCGGCGCTGATGCCGGTCGTGACGCCGTGGGCGGCATCCACGCTGACCTGGAAGGCGGTCTGGAACGACTCCCGGTTCTGCGAGACCATTTCCCCGATGCCGAGCTGGCGCAGCCGGTCCTCGGTGGTCGGCACGCAGATCAGTCCGCGGCCGAACTTGGCCATGAAGTTCACGGCCGCCGGCGTGATCTTTTCGGCCGCCATCACCAGGTCGCCCTCGTTCTCGCGGTCCGCGTCGTCGACCACGATGATCATGCGTCCCTTGCGCAGATCGTTGAGCACGGCCGGAATGTCGTCGAACAGCTGCTTCATCTCCGGCGGACGGTAGGGGCGGCCGCCGGGAACGGCAACGACCGGCAAGTTGCGCTGGCGGAAGCGGGGGACCGCGGCACACGGGCGCGCATGAGGAGCAGCAAACCGCGGTCATCGCCCCGGCCCGGATGTTCACGCCGGCGCGGGATTGAGCGCCCCTTTCCGGCCGGGCCGCCGGTGTGCCCTGAAGCTACCAAAGCGGCCGCTTGACCGGACTTGCCCGGAAAACCTAGTTTCCCGCTCCTTTGCCAGTCGCCTGCGGTGCGACCGGCTGGGTCAACAAGCATTCCGAAAGGCAAGTTACTGTGAACGTTTCCGTAGAAAGTCTCGGTCCGTGCAAAAAGCTCCTCCGCGTCGAGGTGCCGGCCGAAAAGGTCAACGCCACCTTCGATGAAGTGGCGGGGCTGTATCAAAAGCAGGCCTCCCTGCCCGGCTTCCGGGCCGGCAAGGCGCCGCGCCACCTGGTCGTGAAGTCGTTCGACGGCCGCATCCAGGAGGAGACGCGCAAGCGCCTGTTTGACGAATCCTACCGGGAAGCCACCCAGGAGCAGAAGCTGCGGGTGATCGTGACCATCAACGTCGAGGAGCTCTCCTTCGGCCGCGGCCAGCCCTTCTCCTACACCGTCACGCTGGAGCACGCCCCGGAATTCCCGCTCCCCTCCTACAAGGGGCTCAAGGCCCGCCGCGAGCTGGCCAACGCCTCGGATGCCGACGTGGAACGCGCGCTGAACATCCTCCGCGACCAGCAGGCGAAGTTCGACGACGTGCAGCGCGAGGCCGCCACCGGTGACGCCGTGGTCGTGAACTACGTCGGCACCTGCGAGGGCAAGCCCATCACCGAATTCAACGCCTCCGCCACCAGCCTCGCCGGCAAGCAGAACACGTGGATCCTGATCGGCGAGGGCCAGTTCATCCCCGGCTTCACCGAACAGCTCGTCGGCGCGAAGGCCGGCGACAAGCGCACCGTCACCCTGACCTTCCCCGCCGAGTTCGTGATCAGCGAGGTCGCCGGCAAGGCGGGCGTGTTCGAGGTCGAGATCCTCGGCGTGAAGGAGAAGGCCCTTCCCGTGGTCGATGACGAGTTCGCCAAGGGCTTCGGCGCGGAAAACACCGCCCAACTGCTCGAAGGCATCCGCCGCGACCTCCAGAACGAGCTCGATTTCCGCGTGAAGCGTTCCGTGCGCGACCAGTTGCTCAAGCAGTTGCTGGAGCCGGTCTCCTTCGAGCTCCCCGAGAGCGTCGTGGCCAGCGAGACCCGCAACCTCATCTACAACATCGTCAACGAGAACCAGCGCCGCGGCGTCGCCAAGGAGATCATCGAGGGCAAGAAGGACGAGATCTTCCAGAGCGCCAACACGAGCGCCAAGGATCGCGTGAAGGCGGCCTTCATCCTCAACCAGATCGCCCAGGCCGAAAAGATCTCGGTGGACCAGAAGGAACTCACGCAGCGCATCCTCCAGCTCGCCCAGCAGAACAACGTGAAGCCCGAGCAGATGGTGAAGACCCTGCAGGAGCGGAACCAGTTCCCCGAGCTGCAGCAGGACATCCTCACCGGCAAGGTGCTCGACTGGCTCGAGCTCAACGGCCAGATCGAGGACGTCGTCGCGGGCATCCCGACGCCGGCAGCCCCGGCGGCCTGAGCCGGACTTCGGCCTGTCAGTTTCAACAACGGCGACCTTCGGGTCGCCGTTTTGCTTTTCCGGGCGACGTGTCCGCCGGCAGTTCAGGAAGCGTGCGGGCCGCCCTCCCGCCGTCGCTGCCGCAGTTCCGCCAGCGTGAGCTCCCCGGCCGGGCAATCTTCTCCTGGCTTGGGAATCGACACCCGTTGGGCGCCGTAGATCCCCGCATGGCCGCTGAAGCCATACGCAAGGAAGCACGCCGTCGCCAGATACGGGGCGTGCCCGGCGCCGAACAATTCGATGCCCATGAGCGTGCAGGCGAGCGGCGTGTTGCTGGCGCCCGCGAACACGGCGACGAATCCCAGGCCGGCAAACAAGTCGACGGGCGCGTCGAGGAGCCGGCCGGCGACATTACCGAAAGCCGCCCCGATGAAGAACAACGGCGTCACTTCGCCGCCCTTGAAGCCGGAACCCAGGGTGATGGCGGTGAAGAGGAGTTTCCACAGCCAGCTCCAATCGGTGGCGCCGCCGTTCTGGAAGCACGACACGATGGTCACATCCGCCGGGTTCGGGCTCGTGACCCCCAGTCCCAGAAACGCCCGGGTGCCGAGCAGGTAAGTCAGCCCGATCACCGCCAACCCGCCGACGACGGGCCGCAGCCACGCGCGCGCAATCCGTTGCCGGAACTGGTTCTGCAACGTGTGGGTCACCTCGCCGAACAGCAGGGCCACCAACCCAAACCCGATTCCTGCGACCAGGGACTTCGCCAGCAACAACCCGTCCAGATGCCCGAAGCCAAAGCGCTCGGACGGAGAGACCGCGGCAATGACGTAGGCCGTGTGGTGAATTCCCCAGGCGGAACAGGTCAGGTCGCCGATCAGTCCCGCCAGCAGGCAGGGCACCAGCGCCTCGAACCGCGGGCGCCCGATCACCAGCACCTCCAGCGCAAACACCGCCCCCGCGAGCGGCGTCCCGAAGACCGAGCCGAATCCCGCCGCGAGGCCGGCCAGCAGGACCGTTCGCCGGTGACGCTCGGGCACCCGGAAAAGGCGGGCAAAACTGTCCGCCAACCCGCCGCCCATCTGCACCGCGGTCCCTTCCCGGCCCGCCGAGCCGCCGAACAGATGGGTCAGCAGCGTGGTCACCAGGATCATTGGCGCCAGTCGGCCCGGAACGCCGCCGCCGGGTTGGTGGATCTCATCCAGCACCAGGTTCGTGCCGCGCTCCGCCGTGGCGCCCCAGCGCTGATACAGCCAAGCAATCAGCGCACCCGCGGCCGGCAGTCCAAACAGCAGCCACGGATGTGCCCACCGGATCGTCGTCACCCGGTCAAGCGCCCACAGGAACAGGGCGCTGGCCGAACCCGCGAGGATGGCCACCGGCGTGACCAGCAGCAGCCAGACACCCAACTGGCGCAGGCGACCGAGGTGGGCGCGATGATTGAGCAGTTCCTTCATCCGTTCGCGGCGGCCACGCTGGCCCGAACCGCCCGTTCATCGCAACGCCCAACCCCGGAGGTTCATGGGCGCGCCGCGGGCCGCCCGCACCGGCGGTTGGCCAGGCGCGAGACCCGGGAAGCATTCACGGACCGGATCAGGCCGACTTTGTCCAGTGGGGTGTTTCCCCCATAGGCAAGAAGGCGTTGCCGGCCCAGAATCCCGAAATAGGTCGCCAAGGAGGTGGGGCCAACCAGCGACGGGTTCTCGGGGTGAACATGAAAGCGTTCCCATTGTCACGCGGGCAGCGACGCCGACCGCCGCGGGTGCGCGGAATGGGCCGGGGCGGCGTCGGCCCGATTCCCATCGCCAGCCTGGGCGACGACTGCGAGTTTGCAACCCGAGTAGCCGCAGGTTCGCGCGTTCTCCTTGCCGGGCCTTCCCGGTCCGGACGTTCCGGGAAGCGCGAGGTTTCGGCCGGGACCCAAAACAATCAGACCATGAAGAGCCCAGTCCGACCCGGACTCTGCCCGAAACAGCCGGCGCCCCGTGGGCGGCCGGCCGGGGCTGCGGGGAAGACCCCGGCGGAGTTTCCCATCGTCGGCCTCGGCGCCTCCGCCGGCGGCCTGGAGGCCCTGGAACAATTCTTCCGGCAGGTGTCGGCGAACAGCGGCCTCGCGTTCGTGGTCGTCCAGCACCTCGACCCGACCCACAAGGGCATCCTGCCGGAACTGCTCCAACGCGGGACCGGCCTGAAGGTGGTCCAGGTCCGGGACCGCACCCCGGTGCGGCCGGATTGCATCTACGTGATCCCGCCGAACAAGGACATGTCGATCCTGCACGGCGTGTTGCACCTGTTGGTGCCGACGGCCCCGCGCGGCTTGCGCCTGCCGATTGACTTCTTCTTCCGGTCCCTGGCGCTGGACCAGCGCGAACGGAGCGTGGGCGTGATTCTTTCCGGCATGGGCGCCGACGGCACGCAGGGCCTACGCGCCATCAAGGAGCAGGCCGGCGTGGCCTTGGTGCAGGAACCGGCCACGGCCAAGTTCGACGCCATGCCCCGCAGCGCGATCGACGCCGGGCTCGCCGACATCGTCGCCCCCGCGGAGGAACTGCCGGGCAAGCTGGGCGCGTATCTCCGGCAGAAACCCCTCCTCGCCCGGCCGGAGGCCACCTTGGACGGCAAGGCCCTGGGCGCGCTGGAAAAGATCGTCATCCTGCTGCGGGCCCACACCGGCCACGACTTTTCGGCCTACAAACGGAACACGCTCTGCCGCCGGATCGAACGCCGCATGGGCATCCATCAACTCGGCGACCTCGCGGGTTACGTCCGCTACCTCGGGGAGAACTCCCAGGAACTCGACCTGCTCTTCCGGGAACTGCTGATCGGCGTGACGAACTTTTTCCGCGACCCGGCGACGTGGGAGCAGTTGCGCACCGAGACTCTGCCCGGGCTGCTCGCTGGCCGCCCACCGGGCCAAACGCTGCGGGCCTGGGTGGCCGGCTGCTCCACGGGCGAGGAAGCCTACTCGTTGGCGATGGTCTTCCGCGAGGCGGTGGAACTGGCGAAACTTCCCGGCAGTGTCGCCCTCCAAATCTTCGCCACCGACCTGGATCGCGACGCGATCGAGAAGGCCCGCCAGGGCTTCTTCCCGGAAAATCTCGGCGCGGATGTCTCCCCGGCCCGCCTGAAGCGCTTCTTCGTCCGCGAGGACCACGGTTACCGGGTGCGGAAGGAGATCCGCGAGATGATCACCTTCGCGCCGCAGAACCTGGTCATGGACCCGCCGTTCACCAAGCTGGATTTCCTGAGCTGCCGCAACCTCCTCATCTACCTCACGCCGGAAGTGCAGCAGAAGCTGATGCCCCTGTTCCACTACAGCCTCCTGCCCGGCGGCATCCTTCTGCTCGGGAGCGCGGAGACGGTGGGGAACGGTTCCGCCCTGTTTGCGCCGGCCCGGGGCAAATCCCGGATCTTCCGCCGCCTGGAGCCGGTCGGGGCGCCGGCCCGGGTGGAATTCCCCTCGGCCTTCGGCGGGCATGCCCGGCCCGGCGCCGAGGTCCGGCTCGCCGTCGCGCCGCCCGCCAGCCTCCAGGCCCTGGCCGACCAGTTGGTCCTGCAACGGTTCGCGCCGGCGGCCGTGCTGGTGAACGACCGGGGCGACCTCCTCTACGTGAGCGGCCGGACCGGCAAATACCTCGAGCCCGCCGCCGGCAAGGCCAACTGGAACCTCTTCGTGATGGCGCGCGAAAGCCTGCGCTACGAGCTGTCCGCCGCCTTCCAGCAGGCGCTCCGGCAGGCGGAGCCGGTGACCGTCCGCGGCCTGCGCGCGGGCGAGGACGAGTCCCCGCGCGCCGTGGACGTGACCGTGGTCCGGCTCACGGACGCCGGGCCGCTGAACGGGCTGGTGCTGCTCGTGTTCACCGAGGTGCCCGGTCCGGTCGCGGCCCGCCCCGCCGGTCCGCCCCCCAAGGCAGGGCCGCGGCAGGCGCGGCTCACGAAGCTGGAACAGGAACTCCTGCAAGTCCGGCTCGAGGCGCGCGCCAGCCACGAGGAGATGCAGACGGCGCAGGAGGAATTCCGCTCGGCGAACGAGGAGCTCCAGTCCACGAACGAGGAACTGCAATCCGCCAACGAGGAGCTGACCACCTCGAAGGAGGAGATGCAGTCGCTCAACGAGGAACTCCAGACGGTCAACGCCGAGCTTCAGGCCAAGCTCCAGGAGTTGTCCCTGGCCAGCGACGACATGAAGAACCTGCTCGACAGCACGGACATCGCGACGCTCTTCCTGGACAAGGACCTCCACGTGCGGCGCTTCACCCCGCAGGCGACCCGCATCATCAAGCTCATCCCGGGCGACGCGGGCCGGCCCATCACCGACCTGGCCTCGCAGTTGAACTACCCGGATTTGGCCGACGACGCACGCCGCGTCCTCCGCCGGCAGGTTCCGGAGGAGAAGCCGATCGACGCCAAGGACGGCCGCTGGTTCTCCGTCCGCATCATGCCCTACCGCACGCTGGATGACCGGATCGACGGCGTGGTGATCACCTTCGCGGACATCACCGCGGCCAAGAAACTGGAAGCCAGCCTGCGGGGCGCCCAGGCCCCGGCGGGCCGACCTCGGCCGGCGGCCGCTCCGAAACCACCGTCGTCCGCCGTTCGCGCCAAGACGGTCGGTGCCCGAACGGCCCGCCGCCCCCGCACCCCATGAAGCGTCCCGTCGCCCCAACATCCGCTGCCGCCCGGCTCCGCCCGCGCCGCGCCGCCGCGCCGAAACGCGTGCCGGCGCCGCAGGACCCCGATGTGCGGCGGCTGATGCACGAGCTGCAGGTGCACCAGGTGGAGCTGGAGCAGCAGAACGCGGCCCTCCAGGAAGCGCGGGAACAGTCGGAGTCGTTGCTCCGGAAATACTCAGACCTCTACGACTTCGCCCAGGTCGGCTACTTCTCGTTGGATGAACGCGGTTCCATCCTGGAGGCGAACCTGATGGGCGCCGCGCTGCTGGGCCTCGAACGTTCCCGGCTGCTGCGCCGGAACTTGCTGCCGTTCGTGGCCCCGGCCAGCCAGGCCGAGGTCCGGGAGCTCCTGAAGCGGGTCTTCGCGGCCCCGGGCCGGGTATACTGCGAGGCGGCGATGGCGAAGTCCGCCGGTCCGGTCCGGTGGGCCGGCCTGCATGGCAGCCTGGAAAGCGTCCCCCCCGGCTCGCCGAAACGCTGTTGGCTGGCCATCTCCGACCTCACGGGCCAGCGCCGGGTGGACGAGCAATTGCGCGCCTCCGAGACCCGTTACCGCCGGCTGTTCGAGGCCGCGCACGACGGCGTGCTCCTGCTGGACCCCGCCACCCGCCAGATCACCGACGCCAATCCGTTCATGACCAAGCTGCTCGGCTATCCGCACGCCGAGCTCATCGGCAAGGAGTTGTTCGAGATCGGCCTGCTCAAGGACGAGCGTGCCAGCCAGGAAATGTTCCGGAAGCTCCGGCGCCAGCATGCGGTCCGTTACGAGGACCTGCCGCTGAAAAGCCGCACGGGCCGGCACCAGGAGGTGGAAGTGGTCGCCAATCTCTACCAGGAAGGCGGCCGCCCGGTGATCCAGTGCAACATCCGTGACATCACCGAACGCAAGCATGCCGAAACGGTCATGCGCCGGAACAAGGCGTTGCTCTCCGCCCTGGTCGGCCAGGCGCCGGTGGGCGTGTATGTCGTGAACTCCCGGTTCCGGCTCATGCAGGCCAACCCGCTCGCGTGCGCGGCCTTCCGGAATGTCGACCCGCTGCTCGGGAGCGACTTCGCGGAGGTCCTCCAGGCCGTCTGGCCCCCGCGGGTCGCCAGCCAGTTGGCGGCCCGGTTCCGGAATACGCTCAGGACCGGCGAACCCTTCCAGTCGCCTTCGTTCATTGGCCGCCGGCGGGATTCCGGCCTGCGGGAATGCTACGAATGGCAGATCGAGCGGGTCACCCTGCCGGACGGGGAACACGGCGTGGTCTGCTTCTTCAACGACGTCACCGAACGCAACCGGCTGGAGATCGCGGCCCGTCGCGTGGCGGTGCTGGCCGCCTCCAATACGAAGCTGGTGGCGGAAGTGGACCGGCGGAAGACGGTGGAGCGTTCGCTCACGCTCAGTCGCCAGGAGCAGGCCCGGCTCCTCACCGAGGCACGGGAACACCAGGCGCAGCTCCGCCACCTGTCTCGTTCCGTGCTCCGGGTGCAGGAGGAGGAACGCCGCCTCATCAGCCGCGAACTGCACGACGTCGTGGCCCAGACGCTGACGGGCATCAGCCTGCGTTTGGGCGGGCTCGGGGCGCAGGCCGAGCTCGGACCGGCGGCCCTGCAACGGAGCCTGGTCGCCACGCAGGAACTCGTCGCCCACTCGGTCGAGACCGTGCACCAGTTCGCCCGCGAGCTCCGTCCGTCCGTGCTCGACGATCTCGGCCTGGTGCCGGCCCTGCACACCTACATGAAGAGCCTGGCCGCCCGCACCGGGCTCCGCATCCGGCTGACCGCCGGCAAGGAAGCCGAACACCTGGACGTGGCGCACCGCACGGTGCTGTTCCGCGTCGCCCAGGAGGCCCTGACCAACGTGGCCCGGCATGCCGCCGCCGAAAACGTCGAGGTGGTGCTCCAACCGGAGCCGGGCGGATTCTGCCTCAGGATCACCGACGACGGCCGTTCCTTCCGGGTGGACCGCGCGCTGCACACCACCCGGGGCGAGCGGCTCGGTCTCCTCGGCATGCGCGAGCGGCTGGAGATGGTCGGCGGCCGGCTGGAACTCACGTCTGCCCCCGGCGTCGGCACCACGGTCACGGCGCACGTTCCCCTCGTCGCCCCCAGCCCGAATCCCAAGTCATGAAAAACACTGCCCAGCCGGTCGCCCCCCGCATCACGGTCCTGCTCGCCGAGGACCACACCATCGTGCGCGAGGGCTTCCGCCGGATGCTCGAACTGGAGGCGGACTTCGAGGTCGTGGGCGAGGCCCAGAACGGTCGCCAGGCGGTGGAGCTCGCCGCCACGCTCCAGCCTGCGGTGGTGCTGATGGACATCGCCATGCCGCTCCTCAACGGCCTGGAAGCCACCCGGCAGATCCTCCGCGCCACGCCCGGTCCGCGCGTGCTCATCCTGTCCGCGCACAGCGACGACGCCTACGTGCGCAACGCCACCGAGTCGGGCGCCGCGGGCTTCCTGCTGAAGCAGACTTCCGCCAGCGACGTGTGCCGGGCCATCCGTGAAGTCAGCCAGGGGCGGACGTTCTTCAGCCCGTCCGTGTCGCGCCGGCTGGACCAGCTGGCGCCGCGCACGACCAACCGCGCCGGCGTCGTCGCGCACAAGGCCGTGCAGCTCACCTCGCGCGAGATGGAGACGCTCCAGCTCATCGCCGAGGGCAAGGCCAACAAGGAGATCGCCTCCGACCTCGGCATCGGCATGAAGACGGTCGAGAAACACCGCGAGCACCTCATGCGCAAGCTCGACCTGCACGACACCGCCGGCATCACCCGCTACGCGATCAGTGCCGGCATCATCGAGAGCAGCGTGCAGGTGACCATCGTCTGAGCGGGCGGCTGGGGGAAACACCCCATGGCACGGCGGCGGTCGGCGCGCTTTCGTTGAGGGCGATGAAAACCTCAACTTCGCCGCGAACGGCGGCGGCAACCCCCGGAGCGTTATGAGCACCAACCGCCAGGGCGCCGGCCGGGTGCTGGTGGCCGATGACGAAACCTCGCTTCTCGGCGTGACGGTCCGCCTGCTCACCTCGACCGGCTACGACGCCGAAGGGGCGGAGGACGGCGAAGCCGCCTGGACCGCCCTCAACCGCGAGCCCTTCGACCTCCTGATCACCGACCACTGCATGCCGCGCCTGTCCGGCGTGGAGCTGTTGAAACGCCTGCGCTCCGCCCGGATGGAACTGCCCGTGATCATGGTCTCCGGGGTCATGCCCACCGAGGAGCTGGAGCGGCACCCGTGGCTGCGCCTGGATGACCGCCTGCTCAAGCCCTACTCCGCCACCGACCTGCTCCGCCGCGTGGCCGCGGCCCTGAACCCCGCCCCCCCGGCGCGCGAGCTTGGGTCGCTGGTTCGCAACTGGTTTGAGCAACCCGCAGCGCTGGCCGCCCCGCATCGTTAAGGCAGCGGCCCGCCAGCGCCGACCTCGCGTTGCCGATCCATCGACGCCGACCCCGGCCCAACTGCATCTCCGCCCCGGATGCCCCGTCTCCGCGCTTGGCGACTGCCCGGGCATCCTGTTCGATGGCGCCGCATGCCATTCCCCCTCGCCTTCCGCCAGTTCCGTCGCCTGCGCTCGCTGGCCGGGGCGGTGGTGCTCGCCGGGGCGATTTTTCCAAACTTCGGCCGGGCGGAAACGGCGGACCGATTGCCGCCGGCCGCGGATCGCACCGTGGATTTCACCCAGGACATCCAACCGATCTTCACCCGAGCGTGTTTCTCCTGCCACGGCCCGGAGAAACAGCAGGGCGGTTACCGG
>JBIIUN010000115.1:0-11427 GCA_044339945.1 Kapaibacterium sp. (SeqCode) | reverse complement strand
CCGGCGCTGGCCGGCTTCGCGGAATCCAGTGCCCGGGTCAAGGCCGACCGGACCAACGTCCGCGCCAAACCCTCCTACGACGGCGAAGTGCTCGGCACGCTGCGGCGCGGCTCCGAGGTGAAGGTGTTCGCCGAGGTTGAGGGTGCCGAAGGTGAACCCGGTGGCAGCCGCAAGTGGGCGAAAATCCGCCTGCCCGCGGAAGTCGCCGTCTGGGTCTATGCGCCGCTGGTGGACGCTTCGGCCCATCAGGTGAAGAGCGAAGTGCTGAAGTTTCGCGCCGGTCCCGGTCGCAACTACAGCGAACTCGGCGAGTTGAAGCGCGGGGATGCCGTCACCGAGATCCGGCGGGCGGACGATTGGATTCAGATCGAACCGCCTGCACAAGCGGTTGCCTTTGTCGCGGCGACCCTGATTGATGCAAGCGAAGCGGTTTCAACGGTGAAGACGCCTGAACCGGAGGTTGTGCCCGTTCCGGAACCGGCGCCCAAAATTGTGCCGGCCATCCGGCTGCAGCCGGCATTGAACCGGAAGCCCGCGCCCTTGCCGGCGTTGGCCCCGGCCCGGCCGGTAGTCGAGGAGCCGGTGGCTCCCGTTGTTCCGCCCCCGGAAACTCTGGCTGCGAACCCTGCGCCGGCACCGGAGCCCGCACCGACGGCGGAACCGATTCCCGCAGTGGCGGAAGCCAAACCGGAAGCCCGCGCTGTCGTTCGCGAGGGCGTGATCCGGCGCACCACCAAATTGCAGGCGCCCGGTTATTACGAACTGCGCAGCACCCGCCGGTTGGGTGGCCTGTTCAACCGCGACGAGGGCCTGATTGATTTCCTGATTGTCGAGGACCCCGCGGTGAACTTGGAGCGGTTCGAGAACCAGCGCGTCTTCATCCACGGCACCGAATGGCGCGACGAGCGCTGGCGGACGCCGGTGCTCAAGGTTGAGCGGCTTTCCACCTCCGCCTACTGAACTCCGGCGTGCCGGGCCGCACCGTAGGCCCCGGCCAGTTCGCCCAAGGCCGCCGGCACCAATTTCATGCCCTCGCCGCCGGCGCGCCATTCCATCGCGGACAGGTATTCCCGAAGCGGCCGGAACAGTGTCTCACCGCACCGCGCGATGCCGCCGCCGATGATCGCGACCTCCGGGTCCAGCACGTTGCCGAACGACGCCAAAGCGGCGGCCAGCGCCTTCACCGATTTCAACCAGACTTCGGTGGCCAAGGCATCACCGGCCTCGTGGGCGCGGATCAGGTCGTGGGTGGTGGCGAACCGGCCGCCCGTGCGTTGGGCGATGTTGAAGTTGCCCAAGGCTGCTTCCAGCGAACCAGGGCAGTTGCAGATGTCGGGCGCGAGGTCCGGCCCGAGCGAGACGTGGCCCAGGTGGCCCGCCTTGCCGGTGTGGCCGCGGAGCAGGCGTCCGTCCACCAGCGCGGCGCCGCCGACGCCGGTGCCGAGCGTGAGCAGGATGGCATTCGTCGCCCCGCGGGCGGCGCCAAGCCAGACTTCGCCGAGCAGGGCGGAGTTAGCATCGTTCAGCACCGGCACGCCGTCAGGCCGGTTGAGTTCATCGGACCAGATCAACCCTTCGAGTCCGCCAAAGCGTCCGGGCATGAACGCGATGCTGCGACCGTCCTTTGCGGCAATGCCCGGGGCGGAAAGCCCGATGCGCGCGGGACGTCCCAACTGCGCCTCCGCCAGCGCCGCCACCTTGGCGACGCAGCGGGCAAACGCCATCGGCTCCGCCAGCGCGAAGGACTCGTGGAACTTGGCGAATGTCTCGCCGGCGGGCGTGACGGCAACGCCCTTGACGCTGGTGCCGCCGAGGTCGAGGCCGAGCCAATAGAGGTTCGATTTCACAAATGCGCGTTCCCAGTTTATCGGCCAACTCCTCGCGGGGCTAGGCCAACTGGGCTGAGCCCGGTTGATGACGCGCGACAGCGTGGTGAGGATCGTGCCCTGGCGGGGACGGGGCAGGGCGGCGAGATTCTTCCGGAACGTCCTTTGTGCTGACGACCTGGCCGCAATGTTCGCACACGGCCTGGCCCGCCCCCGGAATCGATGGCGAGTCGGGCGACGGGAAAACTGGCGGCGGCGCGGTGTCCGGCCTGACTTGGGCCAACGTCTCCCAGGCGGCCATGCCGTCGGTCCACACCAACGTGTCGCGACCGACCACGCCCGCGGAGATCAGGCGCTCGAAATCGTCGGCGGAGACCGGCCCCTTCTGCTCCCCGTCGAGGGCGTAGTGCCATTGCTTGGCGTTCATGGTGCGCGCGATTGCGCCCGGGCTAGGCTCCCCCGGCCGGTCCGCGGAAAGCGAACTGCCGGCGGCTCGCCAGTTTCATCTCGGTCCCATGGCCGGGAAGGACCGGCGGCAGATATCGGCCGCCGCGCATCCGGCACGGCTCGACGAAGTGTTCGTGCAAGTGGTCCACGAATTCGCACACGCGGCCGTCCCACGAGCCGCTGATGGCCACAAAGTCCACCATCGACAGGTGCTGCACGGCCTCGCACAGGCCCACGCCGCCGCCGTGCGGGCAAACGGGCACGCCGAACTTCGCGGCGAGGAGCAGGATGGCGAGGTTCTCGTTCACGCCGGCCACGCGGCACGAATCGATCTGGCAGAAGGAAATCGCCCGCGCCTGCAGCAGTTGCTTGAACAGCACGCGGTTCATCCCGTGTTCGCCGGTGGCGACACCGATGCCCAGTGGCTCCAAGGCCCGCGCAATCGCGGCATGGCCGAGGATGTCGTCAGGCGACGTCGGCTCCTCGATCCACCACGGCTGGAAGCGCGCGAGTTCCCGCATCCAGCCAATGGCCTGCGGCACGTCCCAGACTTGGTTGGCATCGACCATCAGCTTCCGGTCCCAGCCGATTTCCTCGCGGATGATGGCGAGGCGACGGAGGTCATCCTGAAGGTCACGGCCGACCTTCACCTTGATGTGGTTCCAGCCCTCGGCGATCGCTTCGCGGCACAGGCGGCGAATCTTCTCGTCGGAATAACCCAGCCAGCCGGCGCTGGTCGTGTAAGCGGGGTAACCTTCGGTTTCGAGCCGGGCGAGGCGCTCCGCCTTGCCGGGTTCGGCGCGGCGGAGCAGTTCCAGCGCCTCCGCCGGCGTGAGGGCGTCGGTGAGGTAGCGGAAGTCCACGCACTGGACGAATTGCTCCGGGGTAAAGTCGGCAATCAGCCGCCAGAGCGGCTTGCCGGCAGCCTTGGCGTAAAGGTCCCAGAGGGCGTTGATCACCGCGGCGAGCCCGAGATGGATGGCGCCCTTGTCGGGGCCAAGCCAACGTAGCTGGGAGTCGCAGTTCAACGACCGCCAGAACGCGCCCGAGTTCGCCGCGAACTCCTCCAACGTGCGGCCGACGACGAGGTGTTCGTGGGCCCGGATCGCGGCGCACACGACCTCGTTGCCGCGGCCGATGGTGAAGGCTGAGCCGTGACCCTCCAGCCCGTCGCCGGCGTCGGTATGCAGGATGACGTAGGCGGACGAGTAGTCCGGGTCCAAGTTCATTGCGTCCGAACCGTCGAGCTGCTGCGACGTGGGGAAGCGGATGTCTTCGATGCTAAGGCGGGTGATGCGCGGCATGCGGTGGGGCGAGCTTGGCCAAAGCGTCCGGCGCCGGCAACCACCTCTCGGCGGAAATGGTCATTTTAACGCCTGAAATTGGGCAAACCGACCCGGCTCCTCGGCATATTTTGGCGAAAACAAACCCACCGAACCGAAGTGCTGGACGGGCCACCCGGTGCCTTCCGATGCTGGCACCGTCATGAGCCCCCGTTCCGCTCAACTCGCCGGTCCGCGGCGCCAACCTCGAATGTGAACATGAAAACCTACTCTCCCTCCGATCTCCGGAACTTCGCCGTCGTCGGCCACGCCTCGGCCGGCAAAACCATGCTCAGCGAGGCCATGCTCGCCTGCGCCGGCGTGATTCCCCGGCTGGGCGTGATCGAGTCCGGCACGACGGTGTCGGACTACCACGCGAGCGAACGCCAGCGGCAGATTTCGACGCAGACCTCGTTGCTCCACTGCGAGTGGCAGGGGCGCAAATTCAACCTGATGGACACGCCCGGCTACCAGGATTTCGTCGGCGAAACCCTCGGACCTTTGCGCGTTGGCGACTTCGCCCTCGTCGTGTTGCACGCCGTGCACGGCTTCGGCATCGGCACGGAGCGCGTGTGGGATTACGCCAGCCGGTTCGGCCTCCCGAAGATCGTGGTCATCAACGCGGTGGACAAACCCAACGCCGATTTCGACCGCGTCCTCGAACAGGCCCGCCAGCACTACGGCCGGCATGTGTTCCCCCTGGCGATTCCGGTCAACGCCGGCCCGGACTTTACGCAGGTGCTGGACGTCCTCCGCAGCGAGTTGGTGACCTATGCCACCGACGGCTCGGGCAAATACCGCGAGGAGCCGGCCACCGGCGATCTCGCCCAGCGCGTCAAGGAACTGCACCGCGAACTGATCGAGCACATCGCCGAGTCCGACGACACGTTGATGGGGCATTTCTTCGAGCAGGGCACGCTGTCCGAGGAGGAATTCCGCACCGGCATCCATGCCGCGGTGCAGCGGGAGCTGTTCATCCCCGTCTTCTGCACCTGCGCGACCCGCAACGTCGGCGTGGCCCGGCTGATGGACTTCATCGGCAAATACGGTTCCTCGCCGGTCGACCGGCAGCAGGTGGTGGGCGCCGACGGTGACGGCAAGGAGGCGTTGGTCGCCCTGACCGACCCGCAGCCGACGCTCTACGTGTTCAAGACAATGGCCGAGGAACACTTCGGCGAACTGTCATTCTTCCGCATCTATTCCGGGTCCGTGAAACCGGGTGACGACCTCTTCAACTCGGACCGCCGCAGCAACGAGCGCGTCGGCCAACTGTTCCTGCTGAACGGCCGCGACCGGACGATGGTGAGCGAACTTGGGCCGGGCGACATCGGCGCCGTGGTGAAGCTGCGGGACACCCACACCGGAAACACCCTCTGCAGCCCGAAACGCGTCGTTGTGCTGCCCAAGGTGCAATACCCCAAGCCGAACATCCACGCGGCGCTCAAGTCCGACGCCAAGGGCGAGGAACAGAAGGTCGCCGCGGGCCTGGCTGCGTTGCACGAGGAAGACCCCACGTTTGTCCACCAGTTCGATTCCGAACTTCGGCAGACCGTCATCTCGGCCCAGGGCGACTTGCACCTGGAGGTCGTCGCCGACCGTTTGCGCCGGCGTTACGGCGTCCACGTGATCCTGGACGAACCGCGCGTGCCCTACCGCGAAACCATCCGCGCCAAGGCCGAATCCCGCTACCGGCACAAGAAGCAGACCGGCGGCGCCGGACAGTTTGCCGAGGTCTGGATCCGGATCGAACCGGCCCCGCGGGATTCCGGCGTGGAATTCACCGAGTCACTTACGGGCCAGAACGTGGACCGGTCGTTCGTGCCGTCGGTCGAGAAGGGCGTCCGGGCCGCCACCGCCGAGGGCATCCTCGCCGGTTACCGGGTCGTGGACGTGAAGGTGGACTTCTACGACGGCAAGATGCACCCCGTGGACTCGAAGGACATCGCGTTCCAGACGGCCGGCTACCACGCCTTCAAGGAGGCGTTTGCCGAGGCGAAGCCCTGCCTGCTCGAACCCATCATGAACCTCGAAGTCCGGATTCCCGAGGAATTCGTCGGCCGCGTGATGGGCGACCTGTCCGGGCGCCGCGGCCGGGTTGTCGGCATGGAAGCCGAGGGCGCACTGCAGGTGCTCAAGGCCCAGGCCCC
This sequence comes from Kapaibacterium sp. (SeqCode), assembly GCA_044339945.1. GTDB lineage: Bacteria > Verrucomicrobiota > Verrucomicrobiia > Limisphaerales > UBA9464 > CAIWAH01. Next base: position 5,685 of record JBIIUN010000115.1, on the reverse strand, counting down.
GGCACGGGAACTCCATCGTTACGCCACCACGCTCCAGGCACTCACCGGCGGGCACGCCATGCACGCGGAGGAGTTCAGCCACTACGAACAGATGCCGCGTGAACTGGAGGAAAAGGTCATCAAGGAATCCGCCGCGGCCCGGGCGGAGCGGGCGAACGGGCATTGACGGGAAGCGGGACCAGCAAAACTGAATCCCGGAACTTGCAAAGCTGCGGCCGCTTGGGCTCATTCTTGCCCTCAGGAGTTGGTGGCGCAGACCAAGCGCCGCCTTGGAAGCCATGAATCAGTTTTCCGCCGTCCGCATTGTCTCGCCCGTCTTGGTGGCACTAGTTCTGTCGAACGGTGCCGCCGGAGCCACCGCCTTCAATTCGCTGGCTGTCACCGGTTCACCGGTGCGGTTCGACTACGGTTCCGTGGTCACACAGATCCGGCCGGTCATTCAGGCGGGCAGTCCCAACGGGTTGCCGGCCGATTCCCCGGCGCTCCGGGTGGACCCCAACACGACCACGTCGCGCTTCGCCGGGGTGGGCAGTGTCCGGACCCTTGTTCCGTCCGGGCCGGAGGCGGGAAATTACATCGGAACCGGGACCCCCATCAGCCCCTACCACATCCTGACCGCTGCCCACGTGGTGGACATTGATGGAAACGGCATCGCCGACATCGCCCCGGGCAACGTGAACTTCAACCTCAACTATGGTTCCGCCCTGTCCCACCAAATCACGGCGGCCAGCATTTCGATCCATCCGGATTTCTCTGGCTTCAACAACCCGTCGATCAACGATGACCTCGCGATCATCACCCTGAGCAGTCCGCTTCCCACTGGCGTTCCCATCTATGAGATCGCCGCCGTCCCCATGCTCACCTACTCCCTCACCTTGGCTGGCTACGGAACGTCGGGCGATGGCGTTTCCGGCTACTCCGTGCCGCCAAGCTTTTCGGTCAAGCGCTGGGGCATGAATCAGCTTGAGGCGCACATGGTGGACGATGAGTTGTCCGGAGCTAAGGAGGTGTTCTTCTATGACTTTGAAAACTCCGCAAATGTTCCGGGCACCGATCTTTTCGGGCCGGCCAACCAAACTTCGTTCGGCAACGATTTGGAGACCTTAGTCGGCGGTGGCGACTCCGGCGGTCCGGCCTTTTTGGAAGACTCCTTTGGTAACCTCTATTTGGCCGGTGTGAATACCTTCGGCGGGGCAGTTGTTGGCGACCCAGAAGGCAGATTTGGCGAATACGGCGGCGGCATCTGGCTGGAGTCTTACCTCCCATGGATTGAAACCGTCGTTCCGGAGCCCTCGACCTATGCGGCGGGTGCCTTCGTTTTGTTAGCGGTAGGCGGCGTTTGGGCGCGGTCCCGACGCCAAGCCTGAGCAGCGCTGACTTTTCCTGGCGGGAACCGGCGTGGGTTCCCGCCTTTTTCGTTTCGCGGTCGCCCGAACTCCGGGTTGCAATTCCGGTTCGGCGGCGTATGCCTCGTTCATCGCCATGAACCTTCGCCAGACCGCCTTCATCCTTGCCGCACTGACCGTGGCGGCGACCTGCGCGCCCGCCGCGGCCCAAAGCGTGGGTGGAATCCGCCGCTCGCTCGACAAGGCGACCGGCGGCCAGACGGCGTCCCCGACCCGTCCCGCCCCGGCCGCGCCGGCGGCCAATCCCCAGCAGGCGGCCGCGCTTCAGGCGGCCCAGAACAAGCGCAATCAGGCGGCGGCCGTCGGGGCCGACCAGCGGGTCATCGATTTCCTCAAGGAACGGGTGGAGGGCGGCTCGGCCGAGGCGGCCTTCGATCTCGCGAAACGCTACGAGGAAGGCAAAGGCATCAAGGCCGACCCCAAGGAAGCCCGCCGCCTCCATGAACTCGCCGGTCAGCGAGGCCATGAGGAGGCGAAGGTTTGGCTGAAGGAACACCCGGCGCCGGCCTTGGTCCCGGTATCCGTGCCGCCGCCACCGGTTCCCGCCAACAGGAAGTAGGTTTCAAGGTTCGGCCGGCACCGGGGCACTGGCGGCTGCGGGTGGCGATTTGTGTTTGAGCACTTGCCAAGGCGGGCCGGTTTTTCTTTTCTGTCTGCGCACCCCTCGATCCTCCCTATGCGCACCACCTTACCTGCGTGCCGTGCCCGGATTCCCTCCGGCTGCCCCGGCTTCACCCTCATCGAACTGCTGGTCGTCATCGCGATCATCGCGATCCTGGCCGGCATGCTCCTGCCCGCCCTGTCGAAGGCCAAGACCAAGGCCCAGGGCATTGCCTGCATGAGCAACAACAAGCAGCTCATGCTGGCCTGGAAGCTCTACTCGGGCGATTTCGGCGACCGGTTGGTCGGCGCGGCCAACTGGACGCCGCCCGGGGCCGGCCGGGAGGTGCCCAACTGGACGGGCGGCAGCTGGCTCGACAACACCAAGGCGAGGGAGCGGGACGCGAACAACTGGGACCATGAAACCTACACCAAGAAGAGCGTGCTCTGGCCGTATTGCGGCGGCTCGATTGGCGTCTGGCATTGCCCGGCCGACCTCACCATGGCCTACGACACGCGGCAGAAGAAACTCGTCCCCCGCATCCGCAGCATGTCGATGAACAATTGGGTCGGCGGGCCCGGTTGGGATGCCTCGGGCAACTGGCGGCCCCGGAATTCCACGGGGTGGCAAGTCTTCCTCAAGGATTCCGACATCCAGACGCCCGGCCCCGCGAATACCTGGGTGCTGGTGGATGAACGGGAAGACTCCATCAACGATGGCTACTTCGTGGTCGACATGGCGGGCTTCGTCGAGGGCAACCCGACGTCGGTCCGGACCGTCGTGGACTTCCCCGCGGCCTACCACAACGGCGCCGCCGGGCTGTCGTTCGCCGACGGCCATTCCGAGGTCCACAAGTGGCAGTCGTCCCAATACAAGCAGCCCATCAAGAAGGGGCAGACGCTGCCGCTCAATGTCCCGGCCCGGGACGCGGTCGCCAAACGGGACCTCTACTGGATGGCCGAGCGCAGCACCCGCAACTGAGCGGGCGGCTTCGCAGCTTCAGCCGAGCGCGCAGCCCCGTTGCAGGGCAGCCAGGACCTCGGCGGCGGACACGCTGGCCATGATCGCCCGCAATTCGGCGTCGGTTCCCCGGATTGGCCCCCCGTCGTAACGGTAGAAATCCAACGCCCGGTCCCCGACTTGGGCGTTGGGAATCAGCCGCCAGCCGTCGCGGAGCGGCAGGATGGGCGGATTGACGGTCGGCGTCTGGATCACGAATTGATGCGGCACCTGGACGGCGGCCGCGAGGTGCATGAAGACGGTGTCCACGCTGAGGAACGCATGGGCATGGGTCAGCAACGCCGCGGCATGCCGGAGGCCGGGCGACTGCGGGAAAAACACCCGGCCGCGGCGCAGACGTTGGAAAAGTTCCGCATGGGCTTCCGCCTCCTCCGGCCCGCCGAAGAAAACCACCGGCAAGCCGGGTGCCCCGGCGTCGAGGGCGCCCACCAGCTCCACGTAACGTTCCAGCGGCCAACGCCGCAAAGCCAAGTTCTTGGTGCCGCCGGAGCCCACGTGGATGCCCAACCAGCGTCGGCCCGCGAGTTGGTTCGTGGTCAGGAATTGGTCCGCCCATTGCCGTTCGGCGGGTTCGAGGAACAGCTCGTAACGTTGGATGTCCGCCTGGCGCCGCCCTCCTGCAAGTTCGAGCAGGCGCAGGTTGTTCTCATTGGCGTGGACCCCGTAATCCTGCGGCAGGCTGTCCGTGACGCACTGCGCGTCCAGCCAACCCCAGCGGTCGTAACGGTGGCTGAACCGCCGCCGGGCGCCGATGAGCCGGGCGATCAGCCGGTATTCGGTCCGTGCCTGCGGATGCAGATTGAACGACGCGTCGTAACGGTGGCTCCGCAGCCCGAGCACAAAGCGGAGCGAGGCCAGCTTGGACGCCTTGATGAAGTTGTGCTGGTGGACTGCGTTGACGTGCGGGTTGCCGGTCAGCACCTGGCGGGCGCCGGGCCACAGCACCAGGGCGTCGATCGTCGCCGTCGGGTAGTTGGCCCGCAGTTCGCGGAGGAACGGCGTGGCCATCAGCGTGTCGCCGATGCCCGCCAAGGCGATGACCAGAATGCGTTGCAAGCGGGCCGACGGTAACGGTGTTTCCGGGCCGGTTGAAGCGGCAAGACCAGGTCCGGCGAGAATCGGACTGCCAACGGTATCAGCACCATTTCGGGCAAGAGAATCGCAAGCGCGGACAGTCCAGTGGGCTTGCCCTTGCGAAACACCCCGCCCCATCTTTACCGCCATGAGTAACGCCGCTCCCAACTGGGCGACCGCGACCGAAGCCCTGACCCAACTGCGCAATGGCATGCGCGTCTTCATCGGCTCCGGCTGCGCCGCCCCCGGCCTCCTGATCGAGGCCCTCGCCGCCCGGGCCCCGGAAGTTTACGACGTCGAGGTGCTTCACATCCTCACGCACGGCCCGGCCCCGTATGCCCGGCGTGAGTTGCTGGAACACGTCCGGCAGAACTCCTTCTTCATCGGCGGCAATGTCCGGTCGGCCGTGCACGAGGGCGTGGCGGACTACACGCCGATCTTCCTGTCCGAAATTCCCCGGCTGTTCCGGGAACGGCGTATGCACTTGGACATCGCGCTGGTGCAGGTCAGCCCGCCCGACCGTCACGGCTTCTGCAGCTTCGGCGTCTCGGTGGACGTCGTGAAGGCGGCCGTCGAATCGGCGGACTACGTGATCGCCGAGGTGAATCCCGGCATGCCGCGCACGCTGGGCGACAGCTTCGTCCATGTGAGCCAGCTCGACGCAATGGTGCTGAGCGACCGGCCCCTGTTCGAGTTCCCGATGGAGGAGATCACGGAGGAAGCCGAGAAGATCGCCGAGTTCATCGAGTCGCTCGTGCCGGATGGCGCCACCTTGCAGACGGGCATCGGGGCGATCCCGAGCGCCGTGCTCGCGCGGTTGGGCCACAAGCGGGACCTCGGCATGCACACCGAGATGCTCACCGAGGCCGTCCTGCCGCTGATCGAGTCCGGCGTGCTGAACGGCCGGCGCAAGACGCTGCTGCCGGGCAAGCTGGTCACCAGCTTCTGCTTCGGGAACCGCCGCTTCTACGACTACATCCACGACAATCCGGCGTTTGAGTTCCGGCCCACCGAGTTTACCAACGACCCCTTCCAGATCGCCCGCAACCGCAACATGGTGGCGATCAGTTCGGCCATCGAGGTGGACCTCACGGGGCAGGTCTGCGCCGACTCCATCGGCGGCAAGTTCTACTCCGGCTTCGGCGGGCAGGTGGACTTCATCCGCGGCGCCGCGCGGGCCGAGGGCGGCAAGCCGATCATTGCCCTGCCGTCCACGACCAAGAACGGCAAGATCACGCGCATCGTCCCCTGGCTTCAGATGGGCGCCGGCGTCGTGACCTCGCGCGCCGACGTCCATTATGTCGTGACCGAATACGGCATCGCCTCGCTCCACGGGAAGTCGGTCCGCGAACGCGCCCTCGCGCTCATCCACATCGCGCACCCGAATTTCCGCGAGCAACTGCTCAAGGAGGCCCGCGACGCCAAGCTCGTGAGCCCGACCCAGATTGCGTTGCCGGCGGGTTTGCAGCCTTACCCGCGGAAGTTCGAGGTCGAATACGCCGGGCGCGACGAACTGAAGATCCACGTCCGGCCCATCCGGCCCACGGACGAGGGTCTGCTCAAGGAACTCTTCTACTCGCACTC
>JBIIUN010000554.1:0-3024 GCA_044339945.1 Kapaibacterium sp. (SeqCode) | reverse complement strand
AGAGCAGAGCCTGTAGCCGCTGACGTGAGGAGGCGGATGGGCTGAGGTGACGCTCGCGGTCCGCCTCGTCACCTCGGCGGCTACATAGGGTCGCGCGGACGTGACCTGCCGCGCTCTGGCCAAGCGTCTCGTGCCGATTTGGTCGTGGCTGTGTCGCGAATGCTTTCACTGGTTGCTGATTACTTCACGGCTGCCGCCGCGCCGCCCAACATTGCACCCGCCGTCCGCGGGGCAACGGTCCGGCGCTGCTCCGGCAACAGGATTTCCACCATGAGCAGGAGGATGCCGAGCCCGAGCGGCCACTGGAAGCGTTCGATCCACTGGCGCTTCTTGCCGGATTTCAGGTCCGCCTTGGGCAGCACGTCGAGGCCGCGTTCGTAAAGAGTCTGGATGGTCTGGCGGTTTTGCAGCGGCAGGTAGAAGCCGCCGCCGGCGTCGGCGACTTGCTTCAGGGCGTCCTCATTGAGCTTGGAGCGGACGGCGTTGCCCTGTTCATCGCGCACGAACACGGGATTGCCGTAAGGATCGGTCGAACGCAGCACCGCGCCGGCCCCGGTGCCCACGCCGAGAGTGAAGATGCGCACACCGTCCTCGGAGGCCTTCTTGGCCGCCTCAATCGCTCCGTCGCCGTGGTCCTCGCCGTCACTGAGGAACACGATGGCCTTGGCGCCCGCGCTGTCCTTGCCGAAGGCGGCGACACACTCGGCGATGGCGTCGGCGATGGCGGTGCCTTGCTCGGGAATGAGGTCGGTGTCCAGCGCACGGACGCTTTGCCGGAAGGCCTCGTCATCCAGCGCGAGCGGACATTGGAGAAACGCGCTGCCGGCGAAGGCGACCAGGCCGAGACGGTCCGACTTGCTGAGGCTGAGCAGGTCAAAGGCGGCGAGCTTGGCTTTGGCGAGGCGGTTGGGCCTCACGTCGTCGCCGAGCATCGAACGGGAGACGTCGAAGCACACGATGATGTCGAGGCCGGAGGCGGTGGTCTCCTCCTCGTGGAAGCCCCACTGCGGCCGGGCCAGCGCGACGAGCAGCGTGACCACCGCCAACCCAAGCAGCACCCGCTTGGCGATCTGCCGCCCCGAGGAAAGGCCTACAGTCAGCTGCTGAAACAGCCGCGACTTCACGAACGCCTGCGCCGCCCGTTGCTTGCGCCGCCAAGTCCACCACAGGAACCACGCGGTCAACGGCGCGAAGACAAGCGCCAGCAGGAGAAACTGTCTAGAACCCCAGTTCACGGAAGTTTCCTCCAGACGGTTTGGCCGAGGATGATTTCCAGCGCCAACAAACCCAGTCCTGGCAACACGAACCAGCTCATCAGTTCCTCGTAGTAGGCGAAGCGTTTCAGTTCGGCCTCCGTCTTCTCCAGCGAGTCGATCTCGGCGTAGACGCGCCGGAGCGTCTCGGTGCTGTCGGCCCGGTAGTATTTCCCGCCGGTCTTGTCGGCGACCTTGCGGAGCGTGTCCTCGTCGATGTCCACGGCCTGCTTCACGTAGACCTTGCGGCCGAAGGCGTCACGCGCCGGCACCGGGGCGAAGCCGCGCGTTCCGACGCCGATGGTGTAAACTTTCACGCCCAGCGAAGCCGCGGCCTCGGCGGCGGTCAGCGGCGGGATGCTGCCGGCGTTGTTCTGTCCGTCGGTCATCAGGATCACGATGCGCGACTTCGACTTCAGCTCGCGCAACCGATTAACCGCGGCGCTGAGGCCCGAGCCGATGGCGGTCTGCTGGCCGTCGATCACGCCGAGTTCGAGGCGGTCGAGGACACGGCGGAGAAAGTCATGATCGAGCGTCGGCGGGGCCGCAATGAAGGCTTCCGAGCCGAAGGCAACCAGCCCGATGCGGTCGCTGGTGCGCTGTTCGATGAAGCTGCCGAGCACGTCCTTGAGCATCGTGAGGCGGTTCACCCGTTCGCCGCGGAGCTCGAAGTCCTCGGCGATCATCGAGCCGCTGAGGTCCACGGCCACGGCGATGTCGATGCCGCTGGCCTTGAGCGGTGCCTGACCGCCGGCGACCTGCGGCCGGGCCATGCCGATGAACAGCAGCGCCAGCGCGAACCAGCGGAGGTTCAGGAGGAAGGAGCCCGCCCGGCTACGGCTGAGTTCGGTGATGCCCTTCACCAGCGTGAGGCTGGAATAGACGAACGCGCTCTCGCGTCCGGCCTTGCCCCGCAGCCACGCCAGCAGCGGGATCAGCAACAGCCCCAGCAGCCACCACGGTGAAGCAAAGGAGAAGTTCACGTTCATGGCTTGGGCGCGGAATTGGCCGGCAACGGCGGCGGCACGAACCGCGGCGTGGTTTCTTCCACGAGGCGAAGCGCGGCGCCGTGGAGTTCCTCCAACTCACGGCGGCCCGGCTCGAAGCGGGCGAACTTCACGAGGTCGGTGCTCGTGAGGAAGTCCGACAACAGCGCCTTGTGGCGCGATTCCAGCACGGCGTTGCGGGGCAACTCGGCGAGGAATTCCTCGGTAGTGCGTTCGGGCGCCTTCAGGCCGAAGCGTTCCTCCAGATACGTCCGCGCGATTTCGGACACCGTGGTGCAGAAGCGTTCCGGCTGTTCGATGAGCGCCAGCGCGGCGGCCAGCCGTTCGCGGGCGCGTTCGTCCGGCGGAACCAGCCGCGGCGGGGCGGCGGGCGGCCGTTTTCTGCGCCACCACCACCACGCGGCGGCGAGCAATCCGAGCGCGGCCAGGACAATGGCCCCGCGGATTGCCCAATCAGTCCAAGTCGTGATTTCGATGGGCCCCTTGATGTCGTGGAGCTGCGCCGGCACGGCCGGGGCGTTGGTCTTCGGCGGCACGACGACGGCGGCGCCGGTGTTCGTTTTGGTCGCTGCGGCAGCCGCCGAAAGGTTCAACAGCGACGCAAGGGCGACGACGGAATGACCCATGACCCATGACCAGCCTTGGCCGTTCCGCACTCCGCACTCTGCATTCTGCATTCCGAGGCTCATCCGTGCCGCCTCCGTTTGTCGCGGGTGTCGAAAAACTGCTTCAGCGCGAGGTCGTAGGGTTCACCGGTGCGGACG
>JBIIUN010000141.1:0-10446 GCA_044339945.1 Kapaibacterium sp. (SeqCode) | reverse complement strand
CGTCCGAAGACGACCGCCGAGGCCAGTTGGATCACCAACGTCGCCGAACCGCTCCCCGCGGGGTTGATCCGGCTCTGTTTCGCAGCGGTCACGGTGGTGGCCGTGCTGGAAATCAGGCCGCCGAGCAGGCCCGCGGCGAGATTACCGCCGCGCGGTCCAAGGACCTTGAAGGCAACATAGCTCGCCAGGCTGATGCCGGTGATGAGCACCACCATCCACCACATGCGATGAGGGTTGAGGACCGCGAAGGGGCCGAACGTCCGGTCCGGCAACACGGGCAGGACAACCAGCGCGATCGCGACGAACTGCATGATCGCGCGCATGTCATGTTCGCCGAGCCCGCGGGCCAGCGAGTGCAACTGCGGGCGCAGATGCAGGAGCACGGCGGTCGTGGCGCCGACCACCACGGCCAATCCGCGTTGCCCCAACCCGGCCAGCACGCCCACGAGGAACATGACCAGCAGCGCAACCTCCGTGGTCAGGCCCGGATCGTAGCCGGGCCGCTTCGCCCCGATCCAATTGGCCGCCACCAGCAAGGCGGCAATCGCGGCCAGACCCGCGACGACCAAACCGCTTTCCAGCCGGCCGCCCAAGTGCCCGCATAACGCGCCCAGCAGCGTCGTAAGCGCGAAGGTCCGAAACCCGGCCAAGGCAGCCGACGCCCGCTCGCGCTGAAGCCCGACCAACAGGCCAAGCCCGAGCGCGATCAGCAGGTTGAAGAGCCCTTCGGTCATCGGTAGCGGTGCGAACATGCGCCCGGAGCGCCCCTGACGCCAGCCGCCCGAAACACGGGAGCCGCCCCGCGCCGGCTTGCACTCGCCGGCAGCGGTCCCGACTCTCCCCGCGTTGAAGCCGCTCACCATCCTGCTCATCGCCGGCGATCCCAGCGGGGATCTCCTGGCGGCGGAGCTTGCTCGCGAACTGCGGCGCCAGGCGGGCCCCTTCAGCCCGCGGCTGATCGGTGCCGGCGGTCCCGCGATGGCCGCGGCCGGCGTCGAACTGAGCCACGACCTGACCCGGCATTCCGTGATCGGCCTCGAAATCTTCCGGAAGTATTCCGAGCTCCGCCGGGTGTTCCACGATCTGCTGAACTTGGCCGGTCGGGAACGCCCCGACCTGGTGGTCGGCGTGGACTACGGCGGGTTCAACCTGCGGTTCGCCGCGGCCGTGCGCGCGCGGATCGCCGGGGAAAGCGGGCCATTCCTCAACTGGCGCCCGCGGATCGTGCAATATGTGTCGCCCCAAGTCTGGGCATCGCGCCCCGGCCGGGCGCAGACGATGGAACGAACCCACGACCTGCTGCTCAGCATCCTGCCGTTCGAGGCGGCGTGGTATGCCCGCCACGCCCCCACGCTGCCCGTCGAATTCGTCGGCCATCCCATCGTGGACCGGCACCACACACTGGCGCCTCCTGCCTCACCGCAACCGTCCCCAGGAACACCACCGGTGTTGCTGCTCCTGCCGGGCAGCCGGGTCGGAGAATTGCAGCGCCATTTGCCGGTGATGATTCCCGCCGCCCGACAGGTCACCGCCGCCACCGGCGCGCGGGTTCGCCTGGTCCTGCCCCGGGAAGCGCTGCGCAGCGTGGCCGCGCCGTTCCTGGCCGAATTGCCATCGGTCGAAGTCCAGGTCGGCGATCTGCCCGCGGCGCTCCAGGGCGCGACCGTCGCGCTCGCTTCCACCGGCACGGTGACGCTCGAATGCGCGTGGTTCGGCGTGCCCACCGTGGCGCTCTACCGGACCTCCGCGCTGACTTACGCCATCGGCCGCCGCATCGTAACGGTGAAATACTTGGCCATGCCCAACCTGCTGGCCGACGCCGTCGTGATGCCGGAGTTCGTCCAAGACGCGGCGACCCCGGAAGCCTTGGCAGGTTCTTTGTGCGAACTGCTTCAAGACCCCGCGAAGCTGGCCGCCAGTCGCGCCCGACTGCAGGACGTTGCACGCCAGCTCGGAACCCCGGGTGCCGCGCGCCGGGCCGCTGCGGCCATCCTGGGGAAGTTGCCCGGCCAAGCCTGAGCCCCTACCCGGTCGGACCGGTAGCCTCCAGATGGCGGGATTGACGTTTCGGCGTGCCGCGCGTTTTGGCCGCCGGCGCTTCCTTCGCGGAATCCCGGAGCCAAGGCGGCAAATCGTTACGCCCACCACGCCGATAGTCCGCCGACAACGACTCCGCCACCCCGGACCTTTCCTGCCGCAGTTCTCCGGTGAGGTATTGCCACAGCAGCTCGAACTGCCGGGTCAGCGCGATGCCGCTGGTCTTGACGCCCTGCGTGTGCAGCCAGTCGCTGAACGCCAGCAGGGCGCGGGCCGGCGAGCCGTCCGCCCACAACTGCGGCAGCGTCTCGCGAAAGTTCCCGCTGTTGCCGTAGATGTCCCAGAAGCTCGCCAGCCGGCGCAGGCGCCCCAGCGTCGCGAAATCCATCCGGCTCGTGTGGAGCACCTCATACGGCGGTTGCGGGCTGTAGCGCATCGCCCATTCCGCGTCGTGCCGGATGATCGGGGTGCCGCGCAGCCGCTTGAGGATGCCGACCTGGATTTCCTGCGGGCCCAGCGCCAGCAGGCGGTCAAAGCCGGCCACGAAACTGTCGAGGTCCTCGCCCGGCAGGCCGGCAATCAGGTCCGCGTGGATGTGGACGCCGCTATGTTCGCGCAGCCAGCGGAAGTTGTCCTCCATGCGCGCCTGGTTCTGGCGCCGGCTGATGAGCTGTTCGACCTCCGGATTCAGCGTCTGCACGCCCACCTCAAACTGGAGCGCGCCCGGCCGAAACTGCGCGATGAGTTCCCGCAGCGCCTCCGGCAAACGGTCCGGCACCATCTCGAAGTGGACGAACAAACCCGGCCGCATTCGTGTGAGGAAGAACTTCAGGATCGCCGTGCTGGTGGGCAGGTGGAGGTTGAAGGTCCGGTCCACGAACTTGAACTGCGTCACGCCGCGTTCGAGCAGGCGTTCCATCGCGCCGAGGAAGCGGTCCAGCGGGAACTGCCGCACCGGCAGGTCGAGTGACGACAGGCAGAATTCGCAGGTGAACGGACAGCCCCGGGACGCCTCCACATAAATCACTCGGTGGGCGACATCGCGGGCATCGTAGTAGTCATAGGGCAAGGCCAACTGGTTCAGGTCCGGCAACTCGGCCGCGATGACCTTCGGCAACGCCGGGCGCCCGGTTTCCGGCCCCAGTAACCCGCGGCACACCTCGGCAAATTTCAGGTCCGCCTCGCCGGTGATCACGTGGTCCGCCAGCGCCACGATCTCCTGCCCGTCCGTCTCGTAGCTGACCTCCGGACCGCCCAGCACGATGATCAGGCCGGGCCGAACCCGCCGGAGGATGCCGATGAGTTCCGTCGTCGCCCGCACGTTCCAGATATAGACGCCGAGCCCGAGGATCACGGGGTCCCGCGCCAAGATCGCCTCGGCGATCTCGATCGGCTTCTGGTTGATGTCGAACTCGGCAATCGCTGCGCGCGGCTGAAGTTCACCGAGGTTGGCGAACAGGCAGCGCAGGCCGAACGCCGCGTGGATGAACTTGGCGTTGAGTGTGGCAAGCAGGATGTCCGGCATGACGACGGCCGCGAGGCTAGCGAAGCAAACGCCCGCCGCCAAACGGCGTTCTTTCGGCCCGTTGTTGGGGAGTCCCACGGGGGCACTGCCGCAGGGTGGCTCCCTCGCCCTGCGAAGCACGAGCGCGGAAAGGGGCGGGGAGTGGGACCGCTCCACCCGGGCGCCGCGCCTCTTCTCCCTGGCCCTCTCCTGCACACCAAGTGGAAGAGGGGGTATTCAATCGGCGGATTTCAACGGCTGGGTCCAGACGCGCCCGTTCCCGGGGCGGACCGAAACGCGCGCTAGAAACCGGCAATCCCCTTCCCTATTCTCCCACCCATGCACCGTCTTTTCTCCCTGCTCGCCTTGGCCATGCTCGCGATGCTGCTCGGCTGCAAACCCGCTTCCGACGGACCGGCTGCGGTCGCAGGCGGCCCGAAGCTGACCGTGGCCTTCATGCCCAAGTCCAAGGGCAACGCCTATTTCATGTCGTGCCGCCAGGGCGCGGAGGCCGCCGCGAGGGACCTGGGCATCGAACTGATCTTTGATGGGCCGACCGATCCCGATCCGGCCAAGCAAAACGAGATCGTTGAGCAGTGGATCAACCTCGGCGTGGATGCCATTGCCGTCGCCTGCGAGAATCGTGACGGCATTTCCACCGCCCTGCGGAAGGCCCGGGCCAAGGGCATCAAGGTCGTCACCTACGATGCGGACGCCCAACCCGACGCTCGCGAGTTCTTCGTCAACCAGGCCACGGTCGAGGGCATCGGCAACACGCTCACCGACGAGGCCGCCCGCCTGCTCAGCGGTGCCGGCGAATACGCCATCATCACCGCCAGCCTGACCGCCGGAAACATGATCGCGTGGCAGCAGGCCATCGAGAAACGCAACGCGGAGAAATACCCGAACCTTAAGCGGGTCGCCCTGCGGCCGTGCGACGACCTCAAGGACAAGGCCCAGAGCGAAGCCACCGCGCTGCTCAGCGCGAATCCCAACCTCAAGCTGATCATGGCCATCTGCTCGCCCGCCGTGCCGGGCGCAGCCGAGGCGATCAAGCAGGCCGGCAAGACGGGCCAGGTGAAGCTCATCGGCCTGGGCCTGCCCAACGAGAATAAGCGCTACGTGAAGGAAGGCGTCACGGACACGGTGATCCTCTGGAAGACCGTGGACCTGGGCTACCTGGCCATCCAGACCGCCACCGCGCTCGCGAAGGGCGAACTCAAGGCCGGCGCAACCGCCTTCACGGCCGGCAAGTTGGGCGAGTTCAAGATCGCTGGGGACAACGTGCTGCTGGGCGAACCGTTCAAGTTCACGAAGGACAACATCGACCAGTTCGATTTCTGAAATCAGGCTCCGGCATGGCGGTGGGCCATTTCCTCAACGTCGATTTGGACATCGAGTCCGCCGCGGACCTCCGGCCGTTGGCCGCGGAACTGGAAGCGGTTTGTGTGATTCTCCATGCCAGCACAACCGGGCGCGACCGGAACCGACTGAGCTTGGTTCGCCTGGAGTCCCTCGAATGCGACAACGCCCACGGGCCGGACACCGTGATCCACGACCTGTGCGGGGTGATTGAAGCGCTCAGTCCGGCCGGCCGGGCGCTCTGGTATTCGGCCACGGTCCGCCAGTTCGACGTCGGTTACGACACCCAGCCAGCTCCCGCCCATCCGGCCGCCCGCTTCGCGCTGCGCCCCGATACGATTGGCCGCGTCGCCCGGATCGGCGCCAGCTTGGCGGTGACGGTGTATCCGCCGGACGCCGGTTAGCCCAGCCTTCCGCCAAAGTCCGCGGGTAAGCGGGAAAACGATTCGTCGGCCGGCGGACCGGGCGCTAGGTTGACGCCCGCATGTTTGCCCAGCGACTTCGCCAGCTCGGCCAGACCATCCAGAACCTGCAACGGTTCCGGGAAATCGTCGGCGTGTTCCTCAAATACGGCTACGAGGACCTCGCCCACCGGCTCCATCTGCCCCGCCTGCTCGGCCTGCCGACCCGCCAATTGCGGGCCGAGGCGGAATCGGTCCGCAACCTGTCGAACCCGGAAAAACTGCGGGCCGCCTTCGAGGAGCTTGGGCCCACCTTCGTCAAGGTGGGCCAACTGCTCTCCAGCCGGACGGGCACGTTACCGGAAGAATACGCGGTCGAGCTGGCGAAGCTCCAGGACTCGGTCGCCCCAATGCCGTTCAGCGAGGTCGAGGCGATCCTGACCGCGGAACTGGGCCGCCCCATCGGCGAGGTTTTCAGCGAGGTCCAGTCGGAGCCGCTCGGGTCCGCCTCGATCGGCCAGGTGCACCGGGCGCGACTGCACACGGGTCAGGACGTCGTCATCAAGGTCCAGCGGCCCGGTATCGTGAAGACGATCCGCACCGACCTCGACATTCTGCGGCAGCTCGCCAGCACCATGGAATCGCAGCTGGAAAACTGGCGGCATCACCGACCCACCGCGGTGGTGGACGACCTCCGCCGGTCGCTGACCAAGGAGCTGGATTACACGGTCGAGGCCAGCCACCTGGAACGGTTTGCGGCGCAGTTCCCCGCGGAACCGACGCTGCTTCTGCCCCGGGTTTGGCGCGAATACACGACCCCGCGGTTGCTGGTGATGGAGTTCGTCGGCGGCACGAAGGCGGCCGAGTTTGTCCGGTCCGAACGCAGTCCGCGCACCCGCGCCGAGGTGGGCCGCCGCGTCGGCAACCTCGTGCTGAAGCAGATCTTCGTGCACGGCTTCTTCCACGCGGATCCGCACCCCGGCAACATCCAGATCCTCGACTCCGGCGTCGTGTGCTTCCTCGACTTCGGCATGATGGGTTTCCTCACCCAGCGCGAGCGGGAGATGTTCGCCGACTTGGTCTGGGGACTGGCCACGCGCGACGAAGTGGGGGCGACCCACGCGCTGCTCCGCCTTTCGGCCGACGAATCCGAGCCGGTGCTCGACACGCTGGAGGCCGACGTCGCCGGCTTCATGCATCGCCAGTTCCCGGCGTCCCTCCGGGAAGTCCGGTTCGATGGCCTGATCAAGGAACTCGTTGAACTCTGCAACCGGCACCGGCTCCGGCTGCCCTCCGACCTGCTCCTGATGCTCAAGTCGTTCGGGCAGATGGAGAGCCTAGTCAAGGCGCTGAACCCGGAGCACGACCTGATCGCCCAGGCGACGCCGTTCCTCAAGCAAGCCCGGCTGGCCCGGCTGAAACCGCGCCGCCTCGCGGACGGGTTGCTCAATTTCGGGCAGGACCTCGCCGATTTCGCGCGCACCCTGCCCGGCGACCTGCGCGGGCTGATGGCCCGTTTCAAGGCCGGCGAGGCGCGGATCATCATGCGCCACGACGGACTGGATCCGTTGCGCCATTCCCTCGACCAGATCACGAACCGGGTGGCCTTTGCCATCGTTCTGGCTGCCCTGATCGTCAGCAACGCCCTGATCATCCACTCGCGCATGCCGCCGCTCTGGCACGGCGTGCCGGTGATCGGCCTCGTGGGCTTCGTCATCACCGGCGTGCTCGGCCTCTGGCTGCTGTGGTCAATCATCCGGCACGGCCGGATGTGACCCGCGCAGCCGCGGGCATCAGACGGCCAGCGACGGCTCAGCGCCGGTGGTGCCCGCCAGGTGGTGGACGTATTCCGCGCGCTTGGTGCGTTCCAGCAGGACCCGCGCGGCGCTGATGCGGTGGCGGATCGCGAGCCGCTCGGTCTCGTCGGCGTAGGCCGGCGTGGTGACAAACTTCTCGGCGTAACGGATCGCCTGCTGGAGCCGGTGCCGGTCGATGCGTTGCTTGGCCTTCAGCCGGTCCGCATACCATTCGCTGGCGAGGACCTTTTCCCGGTCGAACAGCGCCCGCAGCTCCGGATGGTCCAGCGCTTTGCCGTCGTGCTGGCCGTCACGCATGATGTGCAGCAACGCCCGCAGCGGCGGACAGGCTTCCTCGATGGAGCCGTCGGCGAAGTAGTGCTCCGCCACCCGGCGGTGCGTGGCGACGATGTTGTTGATGGCGTCGGCGAACTCCGCGGCATCCTGCAATTCCGGCCGGAGCATGGGTTCGGTGAGCACCGCGTGCGGGTGGTTGAAGATGCGGCCGAAGAACGACGTGACGAACTTGTGGGTGATGCGGTAGCCGAGGCGGCTGGCGAGGATCTTCTGCCCGTTGTGCTCGAAGTCGCCGAGGCGTTCCAGCATGCCGTTGGCGATCAGCCAGCGCGGATCGCGCTCCTCGTGGCCAAGCCGGCACCAGATTTCGGGGACCAGCAGCGAAACGTCATGGTCCACCCGTGTCTTCGGGCCCAGGCAGCCGGCGCTGGTCAGGAACGTCTCATAGCCGCTCACGAGGTAGCTCAGGAGCGCAGCATTGAGATCGTAGATCGGCGGCAAGGCATTGAACGGCCCCTTGGTCAGCGCGCCTTCGCTGCCGGCGCCGGTCGTCGACGGCGACTTGCCAGTCATGGACGAGATGAACTCCATGAACAGCTCGGGCAGCTCCATGTAGTGGATCGGCCCGTAGCACGCGAGCGAACGGACACCGGCCTCGGCCGGGTTGTTCCGCCGCCCGGCGAGAATGCTCGTGACCGGGGTGTGCAGCGCATCCGCGAACGGCAATCGGCGCGCGAGCCGCTGGCCCATCTCCGCCATCCGCCACAGCCGGGGATCGCGGAGGTCGGGACGGAGCTGGAGGTAGCGCGTATTCTTGGACGGCTTGCCGTCCACGATCCGCGGGAACGCCGTGCTGACGAAGAACTTCTTCGTCTCGTCCGCCACGACCTGCTCGATCAGTCCCTGCGAATGGACGGTGAACTGGCTGAACCCGATGGCGTCCTCCACCAGCTTGGCGGCAAACTCCCGGGTCAGCGGCTCGTAGTTGGAGAAGAAATTTCCCGGCTCGGCGAACTCGCGTTCGGCCATGTGGTCGTAACCCCGGATGATCGCATCGTCCGGGCGCTGGAAGAGGCGGTTCTCGCAGTTGCGGACAAACTTCACCGAGTGCTGCCGGCTCGTGGCCTCGTCGAGCCCGACCAACGCCTGGCGCGGCACGGTCACGCTGGCGGTAATGTCGTCCTCGGCCTGGACCTTGGTCGCGGGGTGGAAGTCCTTGCGCAGCCCGAACGTGCGCCAGGAACCATCCTGGTCATAGCCGACCCGGAGGAACTGCGTGGCCAGCTTCTTCCGGCCCAGGCGCAGCTCGTTCGAGGGTTCACCGTTGATGATGTCCACCGAGAACTGTTCCCGCCAGTTCGTGCCCCACTCGGGTTTCCAGAACCGCTTCACGACGAACACCAGTTCCTTGATGTGCGGCGGCACGGTGGCCAGCCAGCCATTGTATTCCTCGCTGTAGTCCTCCGCGCTGGGCGTCAGCAGCTTGATCACGCTCCCGAGCGAGCGGGTGGTCGCGAGCAGGGACCGACGGTCGCGCCCGTGCTTGGACCCGTCGCGGAAACGCGTCGAGTAGTCGCGGTCCAGCAGCTCCGCCACGCGGTCGAAGTCCGCCTTGAAGTCCGCCACGAACACCGGTCCATGGATGATTGCGTCGGTGATCGGCTTGGAAATCTCGGACTTGCCGCCGCCGCTGACGGTGCAGGGCTTGTGGCAGAGCGTCGGCTCAGGCTTGGTTCCGATCAGCCGCCAGGCGCGGTTGCCCACCGGTTTCTCCAGGTGGATCCGGAAGCCGCTGGGCAGGAAGTAGTAGTGGTTCAGCAGCAGCCGGATTTGCCGCGGAGTTCCGTCCTGCGACCACGAGATGGTCTGCTTCTCCAGGTCAAAACGCGCGTGCTCGGACACGTAGAACAGATTGGCGAATTGCCGGTCCACCGCGTAGCCCTCGGGTTTCACGTCCAACTGGTCGGCAAACCGCTCCGCGACCTCCGCGAAGGTATGCGGGAAATCATGCAGGTGCTGCGACGCGTCGTATTCGCCGGCCAGGTCGTAGCATGGGAACACCAGCGCCCCGCCGGCATGTTCCTCCTCAGCCAGGCCGAAGAGGTTGGCGGCGAACGAAAGCTGGGTCTTCACCTCCTTCTTGCAGTAGCCGAAGTAGTTGTCGCCGATGATCGTTACGATCACGCCCGTGGCGTCGCGCGCGCAGATCTTGAAGGCCACGCCGTCGTTGTAGGTCTCGGCCGGATCGCGCCAACACATGCCGTCGCGCCGCTGGCGTTCGGTGGCGTCCTCCCAGCGCGGGAGCCCCAGCTCCTGCTTGGTTACGGTGCCCACCAGGTGCGGCGCGAGGATGATGCAGCCGGTATGGCCGGACCAATGCTCCACGTCCAAGCCGGCGTCGTTCTCGGGCAGGTAGGGATCGCCAGCGTTGCCGAAGATCGTCTCCACGAAGTCCAGGTTGCTCACCAAGTTGCCCGGGGCGAACAACCGCGTCTCCATCCGGTGCGCGGCGATGTAGCCCGGCACTTCCGGGCAGACGAGCGGCCGCAGGTAAAGCGACACCCAGCATTCCGCCTGCTGCTCCTGCGACGCCGTGAAGGGCAGCCGCATCAGCCCCGCCGGCGGGTTGAAGGCCCGGCGCAGCAGCGCGCCGAACACGGCCTTGGGCACCGCCTTCTTGTCGTCCGGAATCGGCAGGCCGCCCTCCGCGATGTGGAAGATGCCGGCCGTCGTGCGCCGGTCCGACTTGGGATTGTGCAACACGCCGTTGGCGACCCGGTAGCTATGGATGATGTCGCTGCGGAATTCGTCCCGGTCCGGCGGCAGCGATGCCACCCGCGCCATTCCCGGCCGGTCAAGGATCAGCGTCCGCGAGGGCAACTTCGGCGCCCCGCCGCTGTCGTGGAGGTAGTCGTAGAGGAAGGACTGGATGCGGGCGTCCGGCGGACACTGGTAACTGGCGAGGAGCCGGTCCTTCTCACGGCTCCGGGCAATGAAGGAGGCGACGATCGCCGCGGCTTCCGGGTTTACCTTCGGCTCGAACGCGGGC
>JBIIUN010000553.1:0-3031 GCA_044339945.1 Kapaibacterium sp. (SeqCode) | reverse complement strand
TACCACCATCGGCTGGGCGGTTCCGCCGCCGCGCCGGAATACGGAATTCCCAACGACGGGCAGTGGACCCTGAATCCGAGGGTGGACGTGCTGCTGCCGTCCGACCATCCGCTGGCTTACTGGGGCATCGCCTACCAAAGCTATACCAAGGGGACCCGGAAGCTATTCCGCTGCCCGAGCGCCAAGATCGTCGACGAATGGCGGGAGGATGGCCGTCGTTTCCCGACGCCTTGGTGGTTGGATTCAAGCTATGGCATCAGCCAGTTCGTGGTGAACGGGCTTAACTCCGCCGGGACCGGGACTGTGGGAACGAGCCGCAGGAAGATCACCAACTTCAACAATCCCTCGACCACGATCTTCGCCGAGGACTCGGCGGAGCAGAAAATGGAGGGACCGGATGATTCCATCGGACTGTTTCCCGGGCAGACGGAATGCCTGACCCAGTGGAAGTATTCCCTCGCTCCGCTCTACGGCGGCTACAAGTTCGAGTTTGAATGGTTTCGGCATAACCGGCGGGGAAACATCATGTGGATGGATGGCCATTCCTCGACCGCTCCCCTGACCAAACGGGGGGTAGATTACCGTCTGTATACCGGCGAAGCTCCTCTCCAGACCCCCTGAATCCATGCGAATCCGTCACCTAAAGCTCCCGATACTCGAGGCTGCGCTGGTCCTTTTTTTGGCCGGCTGCGGCTCCGAGACCAGCGAAGCTCCCGCAGCGTTGGCTCCTGCCGAGGTTCCCAAGACAGTCGAGGCTGCCTTCGCCACGGCGCCGGCCGAAACCCGCAAGGCCGTGACTGAAATCACCGCCGACATCTCCGCCAATCCCGACATGGCGGTCCAGGGTTTGGAGCAGTTCTCCAAGCGGCCCGACCTATCGGCCGAGCAGCGCGAAGCCACGGCCCAGGCGATGGCTGCGGCCATTGCCGAGCTGCAAAAGGCCGCGGCCTCCGGCGATCCCCAGGCGAAGGAAGCGCTTGAAGCCCGCGCCGCACGAAAGTGAATTTGTTCCGACCCTGTCCCCAATTGTCTCCACCGGTTTTTCCTTACACACACAGTCCAAAATCATGAAACACACCCAGGCATTCAGCATTCGCTCCTCCTTGCTGGGAGCGACGCTGCTTGGAGTCGCCACGGCATGGGCCCAACAGCCCGTCGGTCAGTGGGACTTCAACAGCGGAAACCTCAATGGCGCCCCCGGCACGGCCTTGGCCTACCGCGACGGCGTTGGCACAGGGTTCCAGTTCGGGACCACCACCGCGCTCGGTATCCCGGACATCGGCGGCACCGCGGCCAACGTGCTCAAGATCGCGGCCGGCGCGGATGCCACCGCGGGACTCAACATGACCGTCAGCGCGGCGGCCAACGGCGGCAGCGTGGCCGGACTGGTCAATGACTACACGCTGGTCATGGACGTCCTCTTTCCGGCCGCGGCCGACAAGAAGGTCCGTGCCTTGCTGGATTCCGACGGGGGAACGACGGACCCCGACGCCGAAATCTTCGTCACGGCGGCCAACGCCTTCGGCGCCAAGAATGCCGCCTTCGGGGTGGTGACCACCAACCGGTGGTATCGCCTCGGCCTGGTGGTGGACGGCACGGGCGGCAAGGTGCGCCTCTACGTGGACGGCGCGGAAGTCGGTTCGGCCAAGCCGGCCAACCAGGTCGACGGGCGCTATGCGCTCGCGAGCGGGGCTGTCGCCGGCCTGTTCACCGACGACTCCGGTGAAACCGCCATTGCCTACGTCAACAGCATTCAGCTGCGTGACGTCGCCCTCGCCAAGCCGCAGATGCTGGCCTTGGGCGGCG
Source organism: Kapaibacterium sp. (SeqCode) (assembly GCA_044339945.1). GTDB lineage: Bacteria > Verrucomicrobiota > Verrucomicrobiia > Limisphaerales > UBA9464 > CAIWAH01. The sequence continues at coordinate 1,225 of JBIIUN010000553.1, read as the reverse complement.
CGCAGGCCGCGGGCATCCCGACGACTCTCCCCCCGGTTCCTTCCTCCGTGGAGAAATGGATTCCCGCAGGTGAATTCGCGAGCCGCAACACCGACATCGGCGCGGTGATCAACGTGGGTGACACCACGGTGCAGAACGCCTCGATCACGTTGAAGCTCAACGGCGTCGCCGTGACTGCTCCCAGCATCACCCGCGATGGCAGCCTGATCACGGTCAAGACCACCCCGGCGCCGTTCACCCCGGGAACGGAGCAGACCATTGAAGTGACCTACACCGACAGCCTGGCCGGGGTGAAGACCCTGACCCGCAAGTTCGGCGCGGCGCTCTTCTACGAAGACTTCGACGGTTTGGCGCTGGTTCCCCGCAAGGACGAGAGCAATGCCGCCACCGAAGCCTTCGAGCAGGGCTGGACCAACCGTCCTCCCGCCGGCTGGATCGTGGACAATAGCCAGTTCCTGGCGACGATCATCAGCGCGGAGAACCCGGACGATGACGGCGACGGCTATGCCGACCTTGATGGTCGCACCGAGTGGGCCGGCTGGAGCTTTGCCAACAAGGACTTCTGGCTCGCGGCCGACAACCAGACCCGCGATCAGTTCACGCTGGCCTCCGGCAACGTCGCGATCGCCGATCCGGACGAATGGGATGACCAATCGCACCTCAAGAGTCTGTTCAATTCCTTCCTGAAGACGCCGGAGATTTCTCTCGCGGGCATCGCGCCTGGCACGGCTTTCCTCAAGTTCGCCTCCAGTTGGCGTCCGGAAGGATTCGACGACCGGAGTCCCTCTGATTCGACGACCGGGTTCCCCACGCTGAACAACGACGGCACCACGGCGATCAACAACCAGACCGCGATCATCACGGTGAAGTTTGACAACGGCGCGCCGGTTCAGGTCCTCAAGTATGACTCGAAGGACGGCAGCCCGACCTTCAAGCCGGATGCCCAGAACGAGCAGGTCCTGCTCCCGTTGAACAACCCGGCCGGTGCCACGAAGATGGTGTTGTCATTCGAGCTGAGGGACGGCGCGAATGACTGGTGGTGGGCCATCGACAACGTGGTGGTCAGCGCGGGCGCGGCCCCGCCGACGATCGCCACCCAGGCGACGGCGATTGAGGCGAATGAGGGCACGAACGCCGCCCTGACGGTTGTGCCCACCGGCGACACCCTGAGCTTCCAATGGTATAAGGGCTTCGGGGTGAACCGCACGCTGGTCGCTGGTGCGAC
>JBIIUN010000552.1:0-3046 GCA_044339945.1 Kapaibacterium sp. (SeqCode) | reverse complement strand
CGTCGCGAACGCCCTCCTCAACCTCGACCTCACACTGACCAAGTGATGAATCTGGAAAGCCGGAAAGCAGGAAGGGGAAACGAATCGGCAAACGTCTTTCTGCTTTCCTGCGTTCTAAACTCATCTGCGGCTCCTTGCCGGAACAGGAATGGCTCAAACCTTGAGGACGGGACTTCGGGGCGGCCTTGCGCCATGCGCGGAACCCCTCACCCCGGCCCTCTCCCTCAGGGAGAGGGAGTCGTTAACTGCGCGTTGTCATTCAGCACGCTTTGGTCGCCGATTCAGCCGACCCCTTCTCTGCATTCGTCAGCAAAGCCTGTGGAGTTGGAGAGCTTCAGCGGGCGTTTCCCTCTCCCCGGGGGAGAGGGCCAGGGTGAGGGGGAACCGGGCATCGATTCAATCCGCCCACAAATTCGCCGTCGCACCGCATCAGCGTTGAATCTGGAAAGCAGGAAAGCAGGAGCGGGAAACGCTCCAGTGTTCGGTTTCCTGCCTTCCTGCTTTCCAAATTCGATTTCCCCCTCATGAACCTGCTCCAAGCCATCCAGCGCGACACGTTGCAACAGGTCACGCGCCGCACCTTCCTCAACCGCTCCGTCGCCGGGCTTGGGTCGTTGTGGCTGGCCCAGCAGGGACTGGGCGCGGGCAGCGTTGCGCGCGACCCCGCCCGCCCGGCCGCGCCGTTGGAGGGCCATTTCAAGGGCCGAGCGAAGAACGTCATCTACCTTCACATGGCCGGCGCGCCGAGCCAGCTGGAGCTGTTCGACTACAAGCCGCAGCTCGCCAAGCTCAACGACAAGGACTGCCCGCAGTCGTTCTTGGAGGGCAAACGCTTCGCCTTCATCCGCGGTGTGCCGCAGTTGCTCGGACCCTATTACCCGTTCCATCAGGAGACGCGCACCGGCCTGTGGGTCACGGACCGCATCCCGCATTTGGAACGCCAGTTGGACAAGCTGTGCCTCATCAAGACGATGACCACGGACCAGTTCAACCACGCCCCGGCGCAGTTGCTCGCGCACACCGGCAGCCAGAATCTCGGGGCTGCCAGCCTCGGCTCGTGGGCGCTCTACGGCCTGGGCAGTGTGAACGAAAACATGCCCGGGTTCGTCGTGCTGCTGTCCGGCGGCCAGAATCCCGACGCGGGCAAGGCTGTGTGGGGTTCGGGCTTCCTGCCGAGCGTCTATCAGGGCGTGCAGTGCCGCAGCGAAGGCGACCCGGTGCTTTACCTGTCGAATCCGCCGGGCGTGACCCGCGAGCTGCGCGGCAGCGTGGTGGACACCGTCAAGAAGCTGAACCAACGCGCCTACCAGCAGGTCGGCGATCCCGAAACGGTCACGCGCATCGCCCAATACGAGATGGCGTTCCGCATGCAGCTCGCCGCCAGCGAGGCGATGGACCTCGGGCGCGAGCCGGAGTCCATCCACAAGCTCTACGGCACGCAGCCCGGCCAGGAGAGCTTCGCCAACAACTGCCTGCTCGCCCGTCGGCTCGTGGAACGAGGCGTTCGTTTCGTGCAGCTCTTCGACTGGGGTTGGGACCAGCACAGCGGCCTCGACACGGAGTTCCCGAAGAAGTGCAAGCAGATCGACCAGCCCGCCGCCGCGCTGCTCGCCGATCTCAAGGAACGCGGCCTGCTCGACGACACGCTCGTCGTGTGGGGCGGCGAATTCGGCCGCACGCCCATGCAGGAAAACCGCGGCGGCGTGAAGGCGAGTTCGCCCGGCCGCGACCACCATCCCGGCTGCTTCACGATGTGGCTGGCCGGCGGTGGCGTGAAGGGCGGCTTCGAATACGGCACGACCGACGAACTGGGCTTCTCCGCGGTGGAGAATCCGGTCCAATTCAACGACCTGCACGCCACGATCCTGCACCTGCTCGGCCTGAACCACGAAAAGCTGACCTATCCCATCAGCGGTGGTCTGAACACCCGGCTCACGACCGTCATCAAGCCGTCCCGCGTGGTGAAGGAGATCTTCGCGTAACGTCCGGGGCAGTCGGCGCTTTCCCCGGCCCGGCTTCTGCGGCATTCCTCGGGCGCGCGCCGCGCCCGCATGAAGCTCCTGTTTTCCGAAGCCACGCCCGACTACGCGCACTACTGCTATCCCTATGCGGTGTGGGGCTTCCTGGAGGCGGGCGAGACGCCGGCCGATGCCTACGCGGCCGGTTTCCTGCCCGGATTGCCTTCGCTGGAACGGTTCTACCTCACGCGCCAGGTCCGTGTGCCGCTTGCGGGCTGGCGGCCGACCTCGGAGAATCGCCGGGTGCTGCGGAAGGCCGAGGGGCTGCGCTGCGAACTCGTGCCGCGGGCGGAATTTGCCTACACCGCCGAACGTCGGGCCGCGTGGCTGGAATACGCCGCCGCCAAGTGGGGCGAGGGCATCATGCCCGGGGAACGCCTCGACCGGCTCATGTCCGGGGCGGTGATCAGCCACATCCTGCACTTCACGGATGCCGCGGGGGCCGACGCCGGGAGCGCGCTGTGTTACGTGGAGGCGCCGCGAGTGGCGCACTACTACTACGCATTCTATCCGCTGGGCGCCGAAACCAAACACCATGGCATGGCGATGATGACCCACGCCGTGGGCGCATTCGCGGCGCTGGGAATGGAACACCTCTACCTCGGCACCTGTTACTCGGAGATGGCGCTCTACAAGACCCAGTTCGAGCCGCTGGAATTCTTCAACGGGTTCCGCTGGTCGCGGGACGTGGCCGAACTGAAGCACCTGGTCCGCAGCGCGCTGCCGGCGGGCAAACACCGCCTGGAAACCCCGGAGTTCCTCGCGTTCCAACCCGGGCCGCCGGCGAAGTTGGCCGCGCAGAGCACGTTCCGCAGTGGCCACGACGTTGGGCCGGTCAGGCCCTGAGCCAGATGATGAACCGGAAGGGGTCCCCTAGCCAGACCACGAGGGACAGGCAAGTTTCGGACGGATCACGCGCGGCGGAACGGGGAGGTCCAGGGTGTAGAGGCGGGTGGGTTCACGCGCCGAACGTGATCTGCTCAAGCTGGGCCATGAGATCCTCGGCAGCGCGCTTCATTGCGGCGAGG